>JAJDTQ010000287.1 GCA_022827045.1 Candidatus Binatia bacterium | reverse complement strand
GACGCTACATCTACCTTTACGAGAAGATCACCTGGCGCTCTTTCGAGTTTCCAGGGGCGGATCAACCCATTGAGTCACGCTTGGCAAGCAACCTTCAGGGAATCGCATGACCGTGTACGTAGGGCCATAGGGACCAACGGTGAAGAAGTACATCCTCTTTGACCATGATGGGGTCCTGGTGGATACCGAGTTCTGGTATTACAAGGCCGGAGCGCGCGCCCTGGCTGATATTGGATTTACGCTGGATAGAGACCAATACCTGCGAGACATGACCCACGGATTTGCCACCTGGGCGCAGGCCATAGCGGCAGGTGTTGATGAACAGACCATCAGCAGGCAGCGTGAGGTCCGCAATGCTTACTACCAGGAATATCTTCGAACAGAGGACATCGAGATTGAGGGCGTCTTGCAAACGCTGGCCGAGCTCTCGGATACGTACCGAATGGCTATCGTGACTACATCCAAACGAGCTGACTTCGACCTCATACACGAAGAGCGTTCGATCCTGGACTATATGGAGTTCTATTTGGACAGGGAGGACTACGAGCAAGCTAAACCGCATCCCGAACCCTATCTGACAGGGCTCGAACGCTTTGGCGCTACCGCCGCTGAAACGGTGGTTGTTGAAGATTCGGCGCGAGGGTTGGAGTCGGCGGTAGCGGCGGGGATTGACTGCATCGTGGTTGCCAACGAATTCACGGCATCTCACGACTTGTCCAGAGCCACTGCGAAGGTCGCGACGTTCAGCGAGTTGCCGTCTGCCATACGGGGCTTAGGGAGCTGAGCCAGGCGACGCTGAAAGGCGCGCCTGCCAGAATCGTCAGGTCTTGGAAAACGAGAGTCACCGGGCGGTTGAGCTTCCATCCGTGGCGGATCGGAGGCTCGTGAGGCGCTTTCCGGAGTCGCCTGCCCGCCTCCTCAGACGCGGACCTCGCACCGGAATGTTTGCAGACCCGTACGCCTTAGCCCGCCAAGCGTAGAGTGGCGAGGAAGCCGAGGTTCAAAGACCTACAAGGACGGTGACGACTGTGCCGGAAGACTCCGGGTTCACGATTCGGGCGGCTACGGAGGAGGACGTGCCGCGGTTGATGGGGTTGATTTGGGACCTGGCGGTGTACGAGAAGCTGACGCATGAGGTGGTGGCGACGGAGGCGTCGTTGCGAGCGTCGCTGTTTGGCGATGCGCCGGCGGCGGAGGCTTTGCTGGCGTCTGCGGGTGAGGAGCCGGCGGGATTTGCCGTGTACTTCCACACGTATTCCACGTTCCTGGGGCGGCGGGGGATGTACTTGCACGATCTGTACGTGTCGCCCGAGTACCGACGCCGCGGGCTGGGCACGCAGTTGCTGCGACGGGTGGCGGGGATCGCGGTGGAACGGGGCTGCGGTCGCTTTGAATGGGTGGCGCTGGACTGGAATACGGACGCGCACCGGTTCTACGAGGACCTGGGGGCGGAGATGCTGCCGGAGTGGCGTACGTTCCGGGTGGTTGGGGATTCGCTGCGGCGGCTGGCGGAGGGAGGAAGGGCGGGGACGGAGTGAGCGGATGAGGTGCGCGAGGTGAGCGACGAGGGAGCGCGGGCGATGCAGGAGGGCCTGGAGACGGCGGCGGCACCGGGCTGAACGCACTGGAGATTTGCCCCCGGGCGATCCGCGGGCGGCGTCGCCCGGCCCGGATACATCACGAATTCCACGAGATAATTCAGAAAGATATACAAGAAAGAGCCTTTGACATACGCGCGTGATAGAGGTTGTGGAGTACAAGTTATAAGGGACTGTGCGTCTCCGCTCCGACGAGAGGCGCGGGCCACCACCGAACCCGGCCAGGGGTAAGCAAACGCTCCGCCGCCGGCGTTCGGCGAGTTTGCCCCGACGGATGGAGCGGAACGCTTGCCGACAGGAGGCACGATAGCCATGTTTAACACCGGAAATACCAACCGTAGGGCGCCCCGCCCGCCGCGGGCAGCCATGCCCGGTCTCCCGCCCGCGAATCCAGGGTCCGGTTTCGCCCTGCGCCTCTCGCCGCTCTTTCTGCTGGCCGCCGCGCTCGCAGCGCTGGCGGTTGTCTTCATGTATGACGCCCGCTCCGTCTCCGCGCAGGCCGTTGGTCAGGAGGCGCGGCCAGCGGTGCAGGTTCCCGGCCCCGTGACCGGCCTGACGCTGTCGTCGACGGCGACCAGCGTGACGGTGCGGTGGCAGGCCCCGGCGAGCGGGGACGAGCCAACGCGGTACATCGCGCACCTGCGGCCGGAGGGCGGCGAGGGCGGCAGCGGCCGGACCAAGACGCCGAAGGCGAAGAAGACGTCAGTGACCTTCAACAACCTGGAACCGGGCGCCACCTACAAGGTGTGGGTGCGAGCGAGGAACGCGGGCGGGAAGGGCGAGCGGGTTCGCGCCGTCATCACCCTTCCCCAGACCGATGCCCTGCCGAATTCCATTGAGCGGCCGGTTGAGGTGATCCACTGCGAGAACTTCTTCTCCAAGGCCTACTGCGACTCCTTCCAGTAGGCGTTTCAGCGGCATTGGACGGGCATATCCCCGCCGCGCGGCGACGAGAAGCAGATCATCGCCGCGTGGTGAGGGAGGGGCCCTGGTTCGCCGTCATGCGATCTTTGCGTACCCCCGGGTTGGCTGCTCGGATTATGTAAAGAACTCCGGGGGGAGGTCGCGCAGGAAGGGCCGATCACCGAGCGCACGGCCCTTGTGCGCAATGTCGGCATGGTGGTGAGCGACGAGGCCGTGCCGGCGTATACGGCATCCATGCCGGAGGACGGCCCGGCCCGGGTATCGGCCTGGGACCCCGAATGCGTCCCGTCCGGTCCACCAAGCCGGGACTAGGCGAGCGCGTTCAGCTTGCGGATCGTTCCGGGCCTGGTGGGAGGCGGCGCGCGGCCGTGGGTGACGGCAGGCCCGGACGTCAGGGCCGCGTTGTTTTCGACGCCTGCCCCGGCCTAGCCATTCGGTAGCCGACGCGGGGTTCGGTGAAGATGTAGGTGGGATTGTCGGCGGCATCGCCCAGCTTGCGGCGCAGCCGCTTGACCACGTCGCGGAGCAGCCAGGATTCGCCGACCCGTTCCGGACCCCAGACCCGCTGGAGCAGCACGGTGTGGGTCAGCACGCGGGGAGCGTGGACCGCCAGTTCGTAGAGCACCGCGTACTCGGTGGCCGTGAGGTTCACCGGCTCGCCGGCCAGCGTCACCCGGCGCCGGGCGTAGTCGATGCCCAGGCCTCCGGCGCCGTAGGGTTCGGAGGGCTCGTCGTGGAAGGGCTCCAGCCGCTTCCTGAGCGCCGCCCGGATCCTGGCCGCCAGTTCCGTCGGCGAGAATGGCTTGACCACGTAGTCAGCCGCTCCCATGTCCAGGGCCCTGGCGACGGTGTCATCGTGGCCATATACGGACAGGAAGATGACCGGCACGTCCGCCTGCTTGCGGATGTCGTTCATCAGTTCGATGCCGTCGGCCCCCGGCAGCACCAGGTCCAGCAGGGCCAGGTGGGGCTTCCCTTCTTTCATGAGGCGGGGCACCTCGGCGGGGTCGCCGGTCACGATGGGCGCGTAGCCGGCCCTGGCAAGGGTGTCTCTGACGTATCGAAGCGCCTCCGGGTCGTCGTCCACGGCCAGCACGCGGACCTGGCGGCGGGTGGCCGGCTGCGACGCGGGGTCGACCGGCGCGGGCGCGGGGGGCGCGGCCTCCAGCGCCGCCGGCAAGGTGAAGGTGACGCGCGCGCCCAGGCCCGGGCCGTCACTCTCGGCCCGGATGCGGCCACCGTGGGCCTCGACGATGCCTTTGCAGATGGCGAGGCCCAGACCGGATCCGTCGCCTCCGGGCGCCCGCGAGAACTTGCGGAACAGCTGCGGCAGCAGGTCGGCCTGGATGCCGCGGCCCTGGTCGGACACGGCAACCGCGACGTAGACGCCCTCCCGCACGGCGTTTACCAGGATGGGCGACCCGTCGGGCGAGTATCCGGCGGCGTTGGAGAGCAGGTTGCTGAGGACCTGGACGATGCGCCGCCGGTCGGCCATGACGGGGGGCAAGTCCGCCGCCAGGTCCACGTTCACGACGTGCCCGGCGCCGCCGGTAAGAAATCGGCCGGTGGCTTCATCCACCAGCGTTTGCACCGCCGAAGGCTCTGGATCCACCGGGAGGGCGCCGGTCTCGATGCGGGCCACGTCCAGCAGGTCGCCGATGAGGTAGCGCATCTGGTCGGACTGGTCGCGGATGATGTGGAAGAACTGTGTCATTTCGGCCGGGTCCAGCTCGTCGGCCGACTCCAGCACGGTAGTGATGGCGCCCTTGACGGCCGCCAGGGGCGTTCGGAGTTCGTGGCTGACCATGGCCAGGAATTCGGCCCGCAGCCGCTCCTGCTCTTCCAGCGGCGTGAGGTCCTGGAGGGTGATGACGAAGGAGGCCACCTGCCCGTCCTCGGCGTGGATGGGGGTGGCGTTGAGCAGGGCGCCGACGCTGCGCCCGTCGGGCACGCGCAGGACGATTTCCTCGGCGCGGACCGTCTCCCCCGAGCCGAGCAGCTCGGCCAGTGGGAACTCGCGCAGGGAGACTTCCCGGCCGTCGCCGCGCACGCAGGTCACCACGTCCAGGAGATCCTCGACCCGCTGCTCATCGTCCAGCAGCCCGGCCACGATGCGCCGGGCCTCACGGTTGAAGGACGCCGGCCGTCCCGTCCGGGCATCCAGGACGACGACGCCCACGGGCGAGGTGTCCACCAGCGTTTCCAGGTCGGCCCTGGCCCGCCGCTCCTCCCGGTGGGCGCCGGCGTTGGCGATGACCAGCGCGGCCTGGGCGGCAAACATCACCAGGATCTCCTCGTCGGCCCGGCTGAACGCCTGCCCGTCTTCCCGGTCGCCCACGAAGATGTGGCCCACGCGGTCCCCCCGGTGGAGCATGGGCGCGGCCATGAAACGGAAGACCTTCACCGGCAGGGGGATGGTGAAGTCCGTGAAGCCGAGGCCGCGGACATGCGCCGCCAGGTCGGGAATGCGCAGGGGCTGCGAGACATGGGTCAGGGCCTGGAAGAGCCGCCACCGGTCCGGGGTGAGCCACAGTCGCTCGGCCTCCTCCGCGGTCATGCCCGACGCCAGGAAGTTCCGCACCCGGCCGGCGTCGTCCAGCAGGGTCATGACGCCGTAGCGGGCGGCGGTCAGGGAGCGGGCGGAGTCGAGGACGTCCTGGAGCACGGTGTCGAAGTCGAGGCTTTCGTTGATGCGGAGGCTGGCCGCGCTGAGGCGCGACAAACGTTGGCGCAACGCGGCGAGGTCCCGGTCGCGGCAGTCAGCCTGGGTCATGGTTCTCCCCTGGTTCCAGGCAATCACAGGTGGCCGGCCGGCCGGGCCGTCACCCCGTGTGCATGGCTGCTAGTCGGAGATGATATTTATATTCATATAAAAATGGAATCCATTAACACCCTTCTAATAGATGGCGCTGTCTACACTGTCATTGTGTTGGTCGGAGTGAGAGTCGGCGACGGCAGGCCGGATGCCAGCCGCAGCCGCTCGGGGCGGTCTCCCGCCATTGCCGAGGTCAGAGAGGCCCGGCTGCGAGGAGAGCCCCATGTACAAGCGCCATGCGCATACCGTCGTCAACCACCACTCCGGCTGGTCCCGCCTGGCGGCGGGCGCCCGCGTCGGACGAGCAGCGGCGTCACGCCCCCCAACGTTCACGCCCGGGGGCGCCTGGCGATGGGCGGTCGCGGCCGTCCTGCTGCTGGGGCTGGCCCTGGTGGCCGCGGGTCCGGCGAGCGCGAGCAGCCACTGTAGCTCGCAGTCCAGCGCGGCCCTGATCCGCGACTGCGAGACGCTGCTGACGGCGAAGAACACGCTCGATCCCGCCGGCGAATTGCTGAGCACCTGGGACGGGGGCCAGCCCTTGATCGGGTGGGCCGGCGTGTCGAGTGACGAGACCTCGGGTGTGCGGGAACTGTCCTTCTCCGAATTGCGCGCTAGCGGCCGTGGCTTTGGGGGCACTATCCCGCGGGCGCTGGGCAGCCTGCCCAATCTCCAGGTCCTGCGTCTGGTTGACATGGAACTGACCGGCTCGATTCCGAAGGAGCTGGGCGGCCTCGAACACCTGGAGACACTGGATCTGGGCAACAACCAACTGAGCGGAACAATCCCGTCCCAGCTCGGCAACCTGGGCAAACTGCGGACGCTGGGCCTGTGGAGTAACCGCCTGAGCGGCTCGATTCCGTCCCAGTTCGGCAGCCTGGGGGCCCTGGAGACCCTGTCGCTGAGCACCAACCGGCTGACCGGCAGCATTCCCGCCACGTTGGGCAACCTGAGCAGCCTGACGTACCTGTGGCTGCGGGACAACCAGTTGAGCGGCCGGATCCCCACCGAGTTGGGCAGCCTGAGCGTCTTGCAGCACTTGCTGCTCAACAACAACAAGCTGAGCGGCAGCATTCCAGCCACATTGGGCAACCTGAACAGCCTGACGTACCTGTGGCTGCAGGAAAACCGGCTGAGCGGCAGCATTCCCGCCGCATTGGGGAACTTGAGCAACCTGCAGCACCTGCAGCTGTGGGATAACCGACTGCGCGGCTCGATCCCCGAGGAACTGGGCGACCTGGGCGCCCTGCTGCAGATTGGGCTCAGCGGCAATTCACTGAGCGGGCAGATTCCATCCCAGCTTGGCAACCTGAGCAACCTGACGTACCTGTGGCTGCATGAAAACCAGCTAAGCGGCCCGATCCCCGCCGAGTTGGGGAGCCTCTGGAGCCTGGCGACCTTGTCGCTGTCCGAGAACCGGCTGAGCGACGAAATACCGGCCGCATTGGGCAACCTCTCGAGCCTGAAGAACCTGTGGCTGCGGGACAACCGGTTGACCGGCCCAATCCCCGCCGCGCTGGGCAACCT
>JAJDTQ010000188.1 GCA_022827045.1 Candidatus Binatia bacterium | reverse complement strand
TCCAGTAGAGCAGGAAGATGCCCAGCACGAAGCCGAAGTCGCCGATGCGGTTGACGATGAAGGCCTTGTTGCCGGCGCGGGTGTTGGTGTGGTCGGTGTACCAGAAGCCGATGAGCGCCCACGAGCACAGCCCCACGCCCTCCCAGCCCACGAACATGAGCAGCAGGTTGTCGCCGGTCACCAGCAGCAGCATGGAGAAGGTGAACAGGTTCAGGTAGGCGAAGTACCGCCACATGGAGCGGTCGTCGTGCATGTAGCCGATGGAGTAGAAGTGGATCAGTCCGCCGATGCCGCTCACCACCAGGATCATGATCGCCGACAGGGGGTCCACCCAGAAGGCCACGTCGACGCTGAACGAGCCCATGGGGATCCAGGTGTAGAAGTGGTCGATGAGGAACCGCTCCTTGGCCGGAAGGGCAAGGAGCCGGCTGAAGGCCCACAGGGAGAACAGGAACGACAGGGTTACCGGGGCGCAGGCGATAAGGGCCACCATGCGCTTGCCCGCGCGCTCCTGGATGCGCGCGCCCAGCAGGCCGTTCAGCGCCGCGCCCAGCAGCGGGAAGATCACGATCCAACGCAGAAAATCGGTCTGAACGGGGTTATCCATGGCAACTCGTGAAGGCGACTAGTCCTTGAGCGTCTCGGTGGCCTCGACGTCGATGGTGCTGAAGAGCTGGTAGATGGCGAGGACGATGGCCAGGCCGATGGCGGCCTCGGAAGCCGCCAGCATGATGATGAACACGGTGTAGATCTGGCCGTCCACCTGTCCGGTGCTGAAGTGCGAGAACGCGACGTAGTTCAGTCCCGCCGAGTTGAGGATCAGCTCCACCCCAAGAAGAATGGCGATGGCGTTGCGCCGGGTAAGCACGATGTAGATGCCCAGCGCGAACAGGATGCCCGCCACCACCAGGTAGTGTTCCAGTCCGACGTTCGTCAACGTTGCAGCGTATGCAGCCATCTCGCGAGACTCTTATTCCTTGATTTCCTTGCGCGACAGCGTGATGGCGCCGATGAGAGCCACCAGCAGCACCACCGCGGCGATCTGGAACGGCAGCAGGTAATCGCCGAGAAAGAGGTTGCCGATCACCGCCGTGGTGGGCGCGAACGCAACTTCCTTGACCTCCACCCAGTCGGTCTCGCCGATGGCGTAAACCAGGATGCCCAGGAACACGACCACGGCCACCAGCGCGGGAATCCGGCCCACCGTGCGGTTGGTGATGTCGATGTCGCTGATCCGGTGGGTCAGCATGACCGCGAACAGGATCAGCACGAGAATGCCGCCGACATAGATCAATACCTGCACCGCCGCCACGAAGTCGGCGCCGAGAAACACGTAGAGCCCGGCCACGCCGCCGAAGGTACCCAGCAGCGAGAACGCCGAGTGCACGATGTTGCGCGAGAACGCCACGATGCAGGCCGACCCCACCACCACGAGGGAAACCAGATAGAAGATCAGAACGTCTATGGAAATCTCCATGATCAAAACCACCCTTTAGATGGGAGGACGAGCGGCCCGCAACAAACGAATCGGGCCATCAGAGGGTTGCGCCGCGGCGGGGGGCCAGGAGCCTGTCCGACGAGATAGTCTCGCGAATCCTGACATGCCCTGCAGGCCGTCAGTTTTCCGGCTCGGCTATCTCGTCCATGTACGTCTTTCCGATATCCACCTTCTGAATCATCCGGGGTTCCGTCTCCCCGCCCTTCTTCGGCTTGTAGAGTGGCACCTTCTCGGTGACGAAGTGCCGCACAAGACCGGCGGGATTGTTGCACGCGCCCTCGAACTCCTGCGTGTGACGGATGGATCCCGTGGGGCAGGCCTCCATGCAGAGCCCGCAATACATGCACTTGCAAATGTCGATGTCGAACAGGGTGAAGTCGCGCTGCTTCGTCTCGGCGTTCATCTCGATGCCGATCGCGATGCAGTTGATGGGGCACACCCGCTCGCACGCCAGGCAGCCCGTGCAGATGTCCATGTCGACCTCGAGGATGCCGCGGTAGCGCAGCGGCAGGGTCTCCTGCACCTGCTTGGCGATGCGGTCGGGATACTGGACGGTGGACGGCTCGCGGACAAAGTGCGAGAAGGTGATGGTCATACCCTCGAAGATGCTCCGCACCGTGTCCCTGACGTTCTGACAGTATTCGATGATTCCGTTCATGGCGTTTCCCCGGGCCGTGGGTCGTTTCCCCTATACGTACGGCTTGAGATAGAGGGTGGGGCGCGAGTGCATGATCTGGTAGACCACCCGCCAGATGAAATAAAGCACGATCAGACACGACACCGCCAGCGTGGCCATGGTCAGGGCGGTGTTTCCCTCGGGCCAGATCACCAGCAGCACAATGGTGCCGAACAGGCAGATGAACGAGATCGGCACCATGTACTTCCAGCACATGGCCATGAGCTGGTCCACCCGCACCCGCGGCAGCGTGCCCCGCACCCACATGGCGACGAAGGCCCAGAAGTAGGCCTTGACGAAGAAGACCGCGAACTCCAGCACGCCCTTGAGCAGCGGGTGCTCGGCCATGGTGACGCCGAAGATCGTCGCGGGTATCTGCCAGCCGCCCAGGAACAGCGTCGCGGCGATGGCGCCGATGACGTACAGGTTGCCCCACTCCGCGAAGAAGAAGAAGAGGAAGCGCATGCCGCTGTACTCGGTCACGTAGCCGGCCACCAGCTCGGACTCGGCCTCGGGAATGTCGAAGGGCGTGCGGTTACCCTCGGCCAGCGCCGCCGTGAAGAACAGGAAGAAGGCCACCAGGGTGAAGGGGTTGTAGAAGATGAACCAGTCCCACGGCGCCCACCCCTGGGCCTTGATGATGCCCTGCATGCTGAGGGTCCCGGACAGGAAGATCACGGTCAGCACCGCGACCCCGGCGGGTATCTCGTAGCTGACGATCTGGGCGGCCGAGCGCATGCCCCCCAGCAGCGACCACTTGTTGTTGGACGACCAGCCCGCCATCAGGATGCCCACCACCACCAGGGAGGTGATGGCCAGGAGGTAGAGGATGCCGATGTTCAGGTCGGCGGGTATCAGCCAACTTCCGAAGGGGATGACCACGAAGGCGCCGAGGAACCCCGAGAAGACGATATAGGGCGCCAGCAGGAACAGCTTCCGGTCGGCCGACGCGGGGATGATGTCCTCTTTCTGGATGTTCTTGACCCCGTCCGCCAGCCACTGGAGAATTCCCTGCGGGCCTACGCGGTTGGGCCCGACCCGCGACTGCATGCGCGCCCATACGCGCCGTTCCAGCCAGCTCGTCACGCCGGCAAGGGGCGCCACGAAGAACGACAGCACGGCAAAGGCCACCGCCACTGCCGCCAGGGCATAGCCCAGCGCCGCCGGAACGGCGCCCGGCAACAACGTCGCGATCAGGTCTTGTACTGTGAAGTCCATCGGCGCTTTCTATCGGTCGATCTCGGGGGCGTCCACGTCGAGACTCGCGATCAACGCGATCAGGTCCGCGACCATGATCCCCGGGCTGATCTTGTCGACAATGCTCATGGCGGTGAACGAGCCGGTGCGTATCCTCACCCGGTAGGGATACTCGCTGCCGTCGCTGACCACGTAGTATCCCATGTCGCCGCGCGGCGCCTCGATGCGCACGTAGGTCTCTCCGGCGGGCGGCTTGAACTTGCGCGCCACCTTGGCGACGGCCGGTCCGTCGGGCATCTTGTCGAGGCACTGGCGGAGGATCTTGCAGCTCTCCATCAGCTCGCGGATGCGCACGTAGTAACGGTCGTAGGAGTCCCCCAGGGTGCCGCGCTCGCCGCGCCCCACCGGCACCTCGAAGTCGAGCTCGGGATAGACCGAGTAGGGGATGTCCCGGCGGATGTCCCACTGGACGCCGGAGGCCCGCAGGTTGGGACCCACCAGGTTGTACTGGAGCGCGTCCTCCTTGGAGATCACCGCGACGTTGGCCAGCCGCTCGATGAAGATCTTGTTGTACGACAGCAGCCGGTTGTACTCGTCGACGATGGGCTCGAAATGGTCCAGGAAAGCGGTGATCCGCGCGCATGTCTCCGGCTTGATGTCGTAACCGACGCCGCCGATGCGGAGGTAGTTGTAGGTGAGGCGGGCGCCGCAGATCTCCTCCATCAGGTCATTGATGCTCTCCCGCTCCCGGAGCGCGTGGAGGAAGGGCGTGATGGCGCCGATGTCCTGCCCGAAGGTGCCCACCGCGATGAGGTGGCTGGCGACACGGTTGAGCTCGCAGGCGATCACCCGGCAGTACTCGCCGCGGGGCGGCACCTCGACGTTGCCCAGCCGCTCCGCCGCCATGCAGAAGCCCTGGTTGGCGAACATGGCGGCGAGATAGTCGGCGCGGTCGGTGTAGGGAACATAGCCGTGCCACGTGCACTTCTCGCCGATCTTCTCGATGGAACGGTGCAGGTAGCCGACGTCGGGGATGGCCTCGTTGATGACCTCGCCGTCGGTCTTGACCACGAACCGCAGCACGCCGTGGGTGCTCGGATGCTGCGGCCCCACGTTCAGGGTCATGTCTTCGGTGTGCAGGCCGGTGCCGGCGGCATCCTCGCTCATGATATCCGTCCTTCGCCGACGGGGTCAGCGCATGTTCTCCGGCACCAGCGGCTCGCGCTCGGTGCTGATGCCGTCGTATTCTTCCTGCTCCACGAAGTCCTTGCGCAGAGGATAACCCACCCAGTCCTCCGGCAACAGGATGCGCCGAAGGTCCGAATGCCCTTCGAAGAGAACCCCGAAGAGGTCGAACACCTCGCGCTCGAACCAGTTGGCGACCTTCCAGACGTCCTCCACCGTGGCGATCCGCGACGCATCCCGGTCCAAGTCGGCCTTGATCACGATCTGTTGCGGAGGCTCGTACGAGTACAGGTGGTAGACCACCTGGATGACGTTCTCCGTGGGCAGATCCACCGCGGTCAGGTCGGAGAGCACGCTGAACTTGAGCGCTCCGTCGTCCCGCAACGCCAGGCACACCTCCTTGAGGTTGGCCGCGTTGACCTTGAAGAACGGGTCCAGACACTCTTCATCGAGGTCCGTGGCGGCGCCGGGGCAAAGCTCGTTCACGCGCTCGAATATCTCTTTTGCGGTCATGTCGTCGATACCTGCCTGGTGGCTGTCCGTCGTGAGCCGCCTAGCTCTTCACCCACTCCAGATCGCCCTTGCACCAGTCGTAGATGAGGCCCAGGAACACGATGAGGGTGAAGACGGCGATGGCGCCGAACGCGAACAGTCCCGCGTCGTTCTGAAGCCAGTCGCGGAAGACCACCGCCACCGGGAAGATGAAGGCGATCTCCACCTCGAAGATGATGAAGATCAGGGCGATGAAGTAGAACCGCACGTTGAAGTTGACCCACGCGCTCCCGGAGGCGGGCTCGCCGCACTCATAGGTGGAGAGCTTGCGGAGCTGGGGATTGGAAGGCCGCAGCAGTCGGCCGATCAACAGGTTCACCCAGACGAAGGCCGCACCCAACAACGTGAATACCAGCACGCTGGCGAAGTCAAAAAGCATGGTTCCTCGGGTAAGATAAAGAAATCAATAACCTTTTGCAGTCGGTCCCTATATACACACAAAAGCCCTTGCCGGTCAACAAACCGGCCCCCGCGCCCCGCAGGCATCCTTACACTGCCCAACCATTCCTGTTACCTTATCCCGTGGCCGGCGGCGACCGGCACGACACGGGAGAGATCAAACGCCATGGCAAGAGTAAGCATCACCGTCGCCTGTTGGGACTATGACCGGACGCGCCCCTTGCAGGAAGGCCGCGTGCCGGTGGAAGGAGTGGACCTGACCTACCTGCCGTTCCGCGTGGAGGAAACCTTCTGGCGCATGCTGCGCTACCAGGATTTCGACGCCGCCGAGATGTCCATGGGCTCCTACATGATGTCCCGGGACAAGGGCACGCCCCGGTTCGTGGCAATCCCGGTATTCCCCTCCCGCGCGTTCCGGCACTCCGGCATCTACATCCATACCGGCTCCGGCATCAAGGAAGCCGCCGACCTCACGGGCAAGCGGGTCGGCGTCCCCGAGTACCAGATGACCGCGGCCATATGGCAACGCGGCATCCTGCAGCACGAGTACGGCGTCGAGCTCGAGAAGGTGAACTGGTTCACGGGCGGCGAAGAGACGCCCGGACGGGAGGAGAAGCTCCGTCCCGACCTGCCCGAGACCCTCTCCATCACCCCCATCGGCCCGGGCCAGACCCTCTCCTCCATGCTGGAGGACGGCGAAATCGACGCCCTGATCTCGGCCCACATGCCGTCGCCGTTCGTGCGCCGCTCGCCCAGGGTGGCGCGGCTGTTCCCGGACTTCCGCTCCGTTGAGGAGGACTACTTCCGCAAGACGGGGATCTTCCCCATCATGCACACCGTCGTCTTCCGGGAGGACGTGTACGAGCGCCATCCCTGGGTGGCACAGAACCTCTACAAGGCCTTCTGCGAGTCCAAGCGGCTCTGCGCCGAGGCCATGTACGAATACTCCGCGCTCAAGTACATGCTGGCCTGGTCAATCGAGCAGATGGAGAAGGAGAAGGAGGTCCTGGGACCGGATGCCTGGGCCTACGGCCTGGAGCCCAACCGCCATGTCCTGGAGACGCTGGTGGGCTACGCCCACGAGCAGGGCCTCACCAAGCAGCTGCTCGAGGTGGACAGCCTGTTCGCGCCGAGCACGCTGAACGAGTTCAAGGTGTAAGGGGGGTTCAAACCCGCCCGTGGGCGAGGCCGCGGCCTGTCCGACCGACCAGCAATCGTAGCGAGGACGCCATGCCCGACCCCGACAAACCCGACGCCCAAGCCCCTGCCACGGAGACAAGGGATTCCGCCGGCGACCCGAGCGCCTCCGTCCAGGAGGTGAAGTGGTGGATCGACACCGGAACCAAGCGCCGGCCGGAATCCGGTGAACGAGCCCCCATCGGCGTGATCGAGCGCTGGGCCTTCGAGCTGCTGAAGGACTACCGGCAGGAACGGGCTCTCCAGAACATCGTCGACATCAACGGCCAAGTCCTGCGGCAGCTCTCCGATAACGAAGACCGCTGGGTGTATGTTTCCCTGGACGTCGGCGAGTTCCCCCAGAAACGCCTCGACTACATCAAGGACGCGCTAAGGATACCGCGCTACGCCCGGGCCCTGGCCATCGACGCCGGCTACTCCGTCCGCGTCCTCATAACCGGCAACCCCCCCGGCGAGAAGGTCCTGGACATCAACTTCACCGAGGCCCCGTCCCTGGACTACTGGACCAACGGCGAGCTCATCGAGGAACAGATGTTCCGCTCCATCGACGACGCCCTCAAGCGCCTGCGGAATTCGATTCACAGATACTTGCGCAAGGACCCCGAAACCCAGGGGTAGCGGGCAGGCCGCGTCACCCTCCGGCGGCGCCACGGCGGATGGTGCCGGGGCGCATGGGGAAGGGGACGGAGCTGGTGATCTCCAGGCCGTAGCCGGACAGGCCGACGAGGTTCTTCGGGTTGTTGGTGACGAGCTTGAGCTTGCGGATGCCCAGGTCTCTGAGGATCTGGGCGCCGATGCCGAAGTCGCGGAAGCTCCTCTCCTCCCTGGCTTCCGCGGTGCGCAGGCCCTTGCCTTCGGGCTGGAGGTAGAGCAGCACGCCGGCGCCTTCCCTGGCGATGAGCTCCAGGGACTGCTTGATGACCGAGCCGGTGTCGAAGAACTCGAAGCCGAAGACGTCGCCGGGAAGGAACTTGGTGCACACCCGCACCAGGGTCTCGCGGTCCTCGGAGATCTCTCCCTTGATGAGCGCCAGGTGCTCGCTGGAGTCCACGTGGGTGTTGTAGACCACCGCCTTGAACTCGCCGCCGTAGCGGGTGGGCAACCGGGTGCTGGCGACCCGGTGGATCAGCGAGTCGTGCTTGAGGCGGTACTGGATCAAGTCGGCGATGGTGCAGATCTTGAGGTCGTACTTCTCGCCGAACTCCTCCAGGTCCGCCAGCCGCGCCATGGTACCGTCGTCCTTCATGATCTCGCAGATGACGCCGGCGGGCTTGAGCCCGGCCAGCCGGCACAGGTCCACCGAGCCCTCGGTCTGGCCGGTGCGCACCAGCACGCCGCCGTTCCGGGCGCGCAGCGGAAAGATGTGCCCGGGCGTGCACAGGTCCCCGGGCCCGGCATCGTCCGCGATGGCCGCGAGAATGGTCTCGGAGCGGTCGGACGCCGAAATGCCGGTGGTGACGTTCTTGACGCCGTCGATGGAGACCGTGAACGCGGTTCCGAAAGGAGCCGTGTTGTCCCGCACCATCATGGTGAGGCCGAGCTGGGCGACCTTCTCCTCGGTGAGTGTGAGGCAGATCAGGCCCCGTCCCCAGGTGGCCATGAAGTTGATGGCGTCGGGCGTAGCCAACTCCGCGGCCATGGTGAGGTCGCCTTCGTTCTCGCGGTTCTGGTCATCCATCAGGATCACCATCCTGCCTTGACGGATGTCTTCGAGGGCTTCTTCAATGGTGGCTACGGGCATGGGTTCCTAACTTAACATTTCGATAGTCGGTTGACGACTTGTACGCTTGGTGTGGCGCGTCACACTAGAGGCCGCCGCTCATCTCCGCCACCACCGACCGGGCTGCCGCAACCGGGTCGTCCGCTCCGGCGATGGGTCTCCCCACGACGATGTAGTCGATGCCGGCAGCTACGGCGTCGCCGGGGGTCATGACGCGTTTCTGATCGCCGCTCTGCTGACCCGCGGGCCGGATCCCCGGCGTCACCAGCATGAAGGAATCGCCGCAGGCGCGCCGGATGTCCGTGGCCTCCTGGGCGGAGCAGACGACGCCCGCGAGGCCGGCCTCCTGAACCATCCCGGCCAGCCGCAGGACCTGGGCACTCACGCCACCCTGAATCCCCATCGCATCGAGGTCCGAGTCGTCGAGGCTCGTAAGTACCGTGACGCCCAGCACCGACGGCCGCCGCAGGCCTTCCTTCTCGCACACTTCCTCCACCGCTGCCGCGGTCTGCCGCATCATCTCCGGGCCGCCGGAGGCGTGGACGTTGAACAGCCTGACTCCGAGGCGTGCGGCTTCGACCCCCGCGGCCGCCACGGTGTTGGAAATGTCATGGAACTTGAGGTCGAGGAAGACCTCACCGCCGAGATCCTGGATGGTGCGGACGATGTCCGGCCCAGCGCTCGTAAAGAGCTGCTTGCCGACCTTGAGCATCCCGACTTCGGGCGCCAGCACGGTCGCGAGGGTTTTCGCCCTCGCCGGGTCGGCCAAGTCCAGGGCGACGATCAGGCGCTGCTTTGCAGAGGATGCCACCGCCGTCATGGCCGTCCGTCCTCAAGGGCCGCGCCGATGCGCTCCACCGCCTCGTCCACGGCCACCTCGGTGGTGGTGCCGTCGCCGCGCCAACGCAATTCCACGTTGCCCTTGGCCAGCCCCTTGGCGCCGATGGTGACCCGTAGCGGGACGCCCACCAGGTCGGCGTCCTTGAACTTGACGCCCGGGCGCTCGTCGCGGTCGTCCAGCAATACCTCATGTCCGGCTTTGGTCAGGCCCTGGTAGATCCGGTCCGTGACCTCCTGGATGGGGGCCTCCTTGTAGTTGAGGGGCAGCAGCTCGACGGAGAAGGGCGCGATGGACATGGGCCAGATGATGCCGTCGGCGTCGTTGTTCTGCTCGATGGCCGCCGCCATGAGCCGGGTGACGCCGATGCCGTAGCAGCCCATCTCCATGACGCGTTCGTGTCCCTCGGAATCGAGGATCGTCGCGTTCATCGCTTCGCTGTATTTCCGCCCGAGGTAGAACACGTGCCCTACCTCGATGCCGCGGTACTCCTCGATGACGCCTCTCTCGCAACGCGGGCACCGGTCCCCTGCCTTGACCAGGCGCAGGTCCTCGAAGCGCGCGGGCGTGAAGTCCCTGGACTGGTCCACGTGGATCGTGTGGGCGTCGGCCTGGTTGGCGCCGGTGACGGCCTCGCTCATGCCCCGGACGGCATGGTCCGCCCACACCTCCAGGGGCAGGTTCATGGGGCCCAGGAAGCCCGGCGGCGCGCCGACGGCCTCCATGACCTCCTCCTCGTCCGCCATCTCCACCGCGATGGTGTCCAGGAGATTGCCCAGCTTGGTCTCGTTGACCTCGTGGTCGCCGCGCACCAGCACGGCCACGAGCCCCCCGGCGGGCTTGCGGTAGATCATGGTCTTGATGAACCGCTGCGGGGGAATTTCGAGGAATTTGGAGACCTCCGGGACCGTCTTGAGCCCGGGCGTGGCCACGGTCTCGGGAGCGGCGTCGGATGCGCCGCCGTTCTCGGGCGCTTGCAGGCGCGATTCCGCCTTCTGCACGTTGGCGGCGTAGTCACACGACCTGCACGCCGCCAGCGCGTCCTCGCCCGACTCCGCCAGCACCTGGAACTCGTGCGACAGGCTGCCGCCGATGGCGCCCGAGTCGGCCTCCACCGCGCGGAACTGCAGCCCGCAGCGGGTGAAGATGCGCCGGTAGGTGTCGTACATGTTGCGGTACTCGCGCTCGGCGTCCTCCCTGTCCAGGTGGAAGCTGTAGGCGTCCTTCATGATGAACTCGCGCCCGCGCATCAAGCCGAAGCGCGGGCGCACTTCGTCACGGAACTTGGTCTGGATCTGGTAGAGGTTCATGGGAAGCTCGCGGTAGGAGCGAACGTCCCGCCGCACGATATCGGTGATGACTTCCTCGTGGGTCGGGGCAAGGCAGAAGTCCCGCTCGTGGCGGTCCTTGAAGCGCAGCAGCTCCTTGCCGTAGACCTCCCAGCGGCCGCTGTCCTGCCATAACTCGGCCGGCGAGGTGACCGGCATCAGCAACTCCTGGGCGCCGGCGCGGTTCATCTCCTCGCGCACGATGGCCTCGATCTTGCGCAACGTGCGCAGCGCCAGCGGGAGAAAATCGTACACCCCGCGGCTGACCTGCCGGATCATGCCGGCGCGCACCAGCAGCCGGTGGCTGACCACCTCGGCGTCCGACGGCTCTTCCTTGATGGTGGGGATGAAGGAGGTTCGCCAGCGCATGCGATCACTTATAGGAAGCGCCTTGGAACCTGTCAAATTCCGGCTTCTTCCGGCGCGACGACTCCATCCGGCGTCGCCGCGCCGATCTGAAACAATCGCCGCACGATCGCCTTGGCGTCGTCCAGCATGGCGTAGAGGCACGGCGTGAGGATCAGCGTGAGAACGGTGGCGAAGGCGAGCCCCCAGACCACGGAGATGGCCATGGGCGAAAGGAACCTTGCCTGGCCGGTGGCGAAGAAGGCCAGCGGCACCAGGCCGCCCACGGTGGTGACGGTGGTCAACATGACCGGCCTCAGGCGCACGACGCCGGACTGGATGATGGAGTCGTACGCCGACGTGCCCCTTCTCCGGCTGCGGTTGATGAAGTCCACCAGTATGAGGGAATCGTTGACCACGACCCCTGCCAGTGCGACGAAGCCCAGGAGGGACAGGAAGCTCAGGTTCTCGCCCATGACGAGATGGCCGATGACGACGCCGCCGAAGGCGAAGGGAATCGCCGCCATGACGATGAACGGCTGTACGAACGATTTGAACAGGGAGCCCAGCACGAAGTAGATGACGAACAACGTGATCAGGGAGATCTGCGGCAGGGCGCCCAACGACTCCTCCATCTCCTGCCGTTCGCCCTTCACCACGACCCGCTGCCCGGGGTAACGCTGGCCGACGTCGGCGAACTGGCGCATCAAAGCGTCCGTGGCCTCCACCACCGTGGTTTTCTCCGCCTCCACCTCGGCGAAGACGCTCAGCGTCCGCTTGCGATCGTCCCGGTTGATCTGGCTCGGGCTGATGCCGGTGCCGATGTCGGCGACCTCGCGCAGGAAGACCCGCTCGCCGGAGGGCAGCGTGAGCTTCATCCGCGACACGGTGTCGACGTGGCTGCGCCGGTCTCGGGGAAACCGGACGACGATGGGCACATCCTCGTCTCCGCGCTGGATGCTCGAGGCCTCGACCCCCTGGATGCCCTGCTGCACCTGGCGCGCGATGCCCCTCACGTCGAGGCCCAGCGTGCGCCCCTCCGGCTTGAGGCTGATGCGGAGCTCCTCCTTGCCCGCGACGAGGTCATCGCGGATGTCCCGTACACCGGGCAGCGTCGCCAGAAAGCCCTTGACCTCTCCGGTGAGACGCCTGAGGCCTTCGAGGTCCTCGCCGATGATCCGGGCCTCGATGTCGGGGCCTCCGGGCCCCGCCTGGAGACCGAGGAACTGGAGCTTGGTGATGCCCGGTATCCGCTCCATCTTCTCCCGGAGGTCGCCGATAACCTCGGTCGTGCTGCGGCCGCGATCGTCGTTGAGCTCCAGCGTGAGCTGTCCCACGTTGCTTCCTCTCACCACCCGGTTCACGTCGAGGAAGGCAACGCCGACGGTCGTGGACAGGGATTTGAGCTCACCGGGAGGCAAACCCGCCACGATCTCTTCGGCCTGAACGGCCAGCGCCTCGGTGTCTTCCAGCTTGGCGTTGGGCGATGTCTCGAAGTTCACGAAGAACTGGCTCGACTCGAACTCGCCAAACAGCACGAAGGGAACCCGGTACTGGGCCGCCGCGGCCAGCATAACGCTGCCCGCCACGACCAGGGTCACCGCCACGTAACGCCAGCGGACCGCGACTCCCAGCAGCTTTTCGTAAGCATGGCGCAGACTCGCGAACCCCTTGCGCTGGCCGCTCACGTGCAGGCGGCGGAGACCGGCCAGCCGCTCGCGACGGCGCAGCCGGGTAAGCCACAGACGCTCGCCGCGGCGCACCCTGTTCGCATACGCGGGCGTGATGACCTCCGATAGATGCGACGGCAGGATAAACAGCACCTCCAGGAGCGAGAGCAGCAGCGCGAAGGTCACCACCCATGGGAGAGGCTCCATGAAGAAGCCCATGGTGCCCGGGATCAGCAGGAACGGGACGAAGGCGGCGACGGTGGTCAGCACCGTGGTGACCACCGGCCAGGCCACCTCGTAGGTGCCCTGGAGGGCCGCCTCCTTGGGAGGCAGGCCCTGCTCGACGTAGCGGTACACGTTTTCGGTGACGATGACGGCGTCGTCCACCAGCAGACCGAGCACCAGGATCAGGCCGAAGGCCGAGATCATGTTGAGGCTGATGCCGTAAACCGACATCAGGACCAGGCAACCCAGCACCGCGAACGGAATGCCGAGGGAGGTCATCAGGGCGATGCGGCCGCGGACGAAGACACAGAGCACCGCCAGCACGATGGTCAGCCCGATGGCGCCGCTCTCGCCCAGGGTGCCCAGACGGTTTCGGATGAACACCGAGAAGTCATTGAAGATTCCGACGGAGACGGTCCCCGGCAAGGTCGGGCGGATTACCGCCACGGCGTCGCGCACGCGTTCCGCGACGCTGATGGTATCGCCGCTCAATTCCTTGACGACCACGAGGTTGAGCGAGGGCTTGCCGTCAAAGCGCGCGAGCATCGTCGCGTCCTCGAAGGACTCGCGCACGTCCGCCACGTCCCCCACCGTAAGCGCGTGTCCGGTATCCGTGGAACGAAGAATCATGCGCTCCACGTCGGCCACGCCCCCGGCCACGCCCAGGGTCCGCACCAGGATTTCGCCCCGCGCGGTCTTCAGCGCTCCGCCGGGCACGTTGCGGTTCTGGTTGGCGACCGCCGCGCGGATTTCGTCCAGGCTCAGCCGGTACTGGTCGAGCCGCCCCGGGTCGATCTCGATGAGGATCCGGCTGTCGCGGATGCCGAAGATCGACACCGTGGCGACGCCGTCGACCCGCCTGAGCCGATCCCGCACATCCTTGGCGACCTCCCGCAGCTCCTGCTCGGGTATGTCGCCGCTCAAAGCGACCGTGATCACCGGGATGGTGGACAGGACCTCGCTCACGCGGGGCTCTTCGGCCTCCTCCGGCAGTCCGACGACCCGGTCCAGGGCGGCGCGCACGTCCCCCAGGGCGCGGCTCATCTCGGTGTCCGACTGCATCCGGAGGCGGATCTCGGATTGGCCCTCGCGAGAGCTGGAAAGCATCTCGTTCACGCCGTCCACGTTGCGGACGCGGTCCTCGATCCTCGCGGTGATGAGCTCCTCCACCTCCTCGGGTGAGGCACCCGCGTAGACCGTATCGATCCGGATCACGCGGCGGGAGAAGTCGGGGAACAGCTCCCGCTTGAGCCGCAGGTAGGACAACGCCCCCGATATGAGGATCAGGAGCACCAGCAGGTTGACGATGACGGGGTTCCCGATGGAGAACTCGATGATCTTCTTCATGAGGACAGATCCCGGCGCGTGACCACGCGGATGCGGGCGCCATCCACGAGCAGGCGCTGTCCGGCGGTCACGAGGAGTTCCCCGGGTTCAAGGCCCGCCGCGATCATGTAACGCGACCCGAAGCGCCGGGCGATGCGCACCGTGCGCCGCGCGGCCCGTCCGGAGTCGGGGTCGGCCACGAAAACGGCCGCCTCCGCGTCCTCGAAGATGACGCTTTCCCGCGGTATCAGGATGGCGCCCGGATAGTCCCGCACGGGGATGACGGCGCGCGCGAACATTCCGGGAAGAAGCTTCCGGCCCGGAGTGTTGGAAAGGGAAATCTCCACCGGAAACGAGCGCGTCTCCCGGTCCGCCCGCGGACCGATGTTGGCCACCCGTCCGGTAAACTCCTCCTCCAGCCCGCGCACCCGCACCTCGGCCACGATCCGGGGGTCGAGCCGGTGGATGTCACCGGCCGGAATGCGCACGTCGAGCTTCACGGTCTCGACGTCGGCCAGCCGGAAGAGCACCTGGCCCGGCGTGACGCGCTCCCCCAGCGTCACGTTCTTGCTCGCGATCACGCCGGCAAAAGGCGCGCGGATCTCGGTATCCCTCAGGGTTTCCCGCGCCTGCTCGAGCTGGACGTCGGCCAGGGCCAGGTCCGCCCGGGCGATGGCGTGCAGCGCTTCGGTCTCCCGCTCCCCGCTTCGGGCCGATTCGAGCTCCTCCTCGATCCGCCGCCACGCCAGTTCCTGGCGTTCCGCCTCCTGGCTGGACACCAGCTCCTTCTTCAGAAGCTTGGTGAGGCGTTCGTGCTCCGCCCGCGCCAGCCGCAGCTGCTCGCGGTTGAGCCGCACCAGCTTGCGTTGCCGCTCGATGTCCACCGCGGCCTTGCGGACCCGCGCCTTCGCGCTGGCCACCTGTGCCGCCGCCTTGCGCACGGCGATCTCGAAATCCGTGGAATCCACCCGCGCCAGCAACGCCCCGGCCCGCACCACACTGCCGAGGCCGATGTTTTCCGGTATCCCGACGATGCGGCCGCTGACCTCCGCGCCGACAGGGCCCTCGCGCACGGCGGCAATGGTGCCCAATGCCTCGATCCGGTGCACGAAATCAGTGGCCGCCACCGCCGCCACCTCCACCGGCACGGGCGCAGCCTGCGGTTCGACAGGGGGCTTTTCCTCCACGTCGCTGATGACGTACACGCCCACGGCGGTGACCGCGCTTACCAGGAGGATGAGCAGGATGGAAACGGCGATGCGGATCTTCATCCCAGGCTCCTCATGACCGCCCGCGTAAGGGCTTCGGTCATCTCCTCCAGGTCGAATGCCTCCTGGTCGTAAAGCCAGTGCAGCGCCAACCCGTCGACGCACGCGAGGATGTGTTCGGCCGCGAGCCTGGGGTGTTCGCAGTGGAAGAAGCCGCCGGCGACTCCCGCTTCGACGACCATCGTCAGGTCATCGATGGAGGACTGGTAGGAGTCCCGCAACTGCATGCGCAAAAGGCTCTGCTGCTCGGCCCGGCCGGCCTCGGCCCAGACGTCGCAAAAGACGTAGAAAAAGGGCTCCCATTGGCGGAAACTGACAAGAGCGGCGGCCAGAAAACGCCGGATGATCTCCGGAGGCTCCTCGATGCCGTGCAGCTCCGTAGCGTAGTATTCCTTGAGCTTGGCCAGCATGTAGCCGTGGAGTGACTGCAGGAGCTGGTGCTTGCTCTCGAAGTACTCGTAGATGGTCCCCTTGCCGATCCCGGCGGCAACCGCGACTTCCTCCATCTTCGAACGATGGAACCCCTTCTGGGCGAAAACCGTCATGGCCGCCTCGAGTATCTCCGCGCGCTTGCGCTCCTTGTCGACAACGATGGGCATGCTCTCAAACCTGTAAGTCACGAATACATTTCACGAGCACCGTTCAATCTTGACCGGCCAGCCGGTCAATTTAAAAACTACACCCGTACATCTTGCAGGTCAACGAGTCAAGCACCGATTTGACGGTTACTGGTCGTCGGCGACGTGTTCCGAATCCGGGTCCTTCCGGTCCCCTTCGGGGATGATAAGGAGCCGGCGGAAGGCACCCTGTCCGAGGCTCTTGGTGGTGAGCCAGGGGTCGTCCTTGAGGGCGAGGTGGACGACACGGCGGTCGCGGGCGCTGAGGGCGTCGATCCCCTGGGTCTTGCGGCTGCGCTTGGCCTTCTCGCCCATGCGCAGCGCCATGTCCTCGAGGGACCTGACACGCCTTCCACGGTAGTCTTCGGCGTCGACGATGGGCTGCGGGACGCCCGCGCCGACCTTGTCGGCCACGATACGGCTGAGGATGTGCTGGAGGGACTCCAAGGTCTGACCCCGGCGGCCGATGAGGAGCGCGCTGCTGTCGCCCTGAACATCCAGCACGAACTCCGAAGCGCTCGTCCCCGGCTTGACCACCACCTCCGCCTCCACCCCCATCAGCCGGAGGATCTCCGTGAGCACCTCGACGCTGACCTTGCGGACCTCCGCGGACCGCTCATCGGTCTCCGCGGGTTCTTCATCCCGCTCGCCGTCGTCGGATCGATCGACGACCGCCGCGGCTGCCTCCGGCTCGGTCTCGGCCGGTTCGTCCGCGGGGGCCTCCACGGGGGCCGGGGCCCCGGCCTCCTCGTCCGGCTCGACCGCCACCGCCTCCCGGATGGTGGCCCGGACCCGCGCGTTCTGGCGGCCGAAGCCGAGCAGGCCCATCTTTTCCTCCGCCAGAATGTCCAGCGAGACCTTGTCCCGCTCCACGCCCAACAGGTTCAGTGCCTTGGTGATGGCTTCGTCAAGTGTTTCTCCTTCGGTTTCGACTTGCTTCATCACAAACCTCTCCTCCACGGGGCGCCGCGACGGAACAGCCGGCCCTCAGCGCTCTTTCCGGTTGATCATGTATTGCTGGACGATGCTCAGGAGATTGTTCACGAACCAGTAGATCGTGAGTCCCGACGGGAAGCTTACGAAGATCACGGTGAAAATCAGCGGCATGAGCATCATCATGCGCCGCTGGTTGGCATCGCCGATGGCCGGCGACATCCACTGCTGGATGAACATGCTCGCCCCCATGAGCAGCACCAGCACGGGAACGCCCACGTCAAAACCGAAGGCCGAGAACGGCAGCGATTCCCAGTCCGGACGCGACAGGTCCTTGATCCACAGGAAACTCGCGTGACGGAGTTCGATGGGGGTCAGCAACGCGTTGTAGAAGCCGATGAAGAAGGGGAACTGCAGGAGCATGGGCAGACAACTTCCAAACGGATTCACCTTGTTCCGCTTGTAGAGGTCCATCATCTCCTTGTTCAGCCGCGCCTTGTCGTCGCCGAACTTGTCCTTGAGGCGCTGCATCTGCGGCTGCAGCTTCTGCATGCGCTTCATGGAGACGAAGCTCTTGTGCGTCAACGGCCACAGCAGCAGCTTGATGATGAGCGTCAGCAGGATGATGTCGAGACCGTAGTTCCCGGTGTAGGTCTGAAAGAAATGCAGCGCCTGCAGCATCGGCACCGAGATGAAGGCGAAGTAGCCGAAGTCGATGGATTCCTCGAGACCGCGGTCGAACGACTCGAGCAGGCTGAGCACCTTGGGGCCCATGAAGAGCCGGTAGCGCGCGCTGCGTTCCGTGCTCGACAGCACCCGGCCGCGCGTTTCCAGCGTAAACCCCTGGTCGCGTCCGGTGGCGGGCACCACCGCCGCGTCCGCCTCGACACCGTCGGCGGGGATGAGAGCGGAAACGAAGTAGGTGTAGCCGAAGCCGGCCCATGAAAGCGGAGCGTTGAGATTGATTCGGGCCTCGATGTCGCCCGGCCACTCGCGGGTGATCTCTCCCTCTCGCAACGCGATGAGTCCCTCGAAGATTCCGTCGCCCTTGACGCCCTTGGCCTCGCCGCCGGTGGTAAGAAGCAGAACGGCACCCTGCGCCGACCCACCGATCGACACGGCCACCTCCACCGCGTAGCTGGAACCGTTGAAGGTGAACTCCTTGACCACCGGGCGGCCCGAAGGCGTCGAGCCCAGGAAGGTGATCCTGCCGTCGCCGCCAGCCTGGAGGTTCAGGTCCGTGCCCTGGATCTCATAGACGATCCCTTGATCGGTGCCGGAGGGCGTATCGTCGAGGCGCAGCCCCAGGGGATACTCCATCCCCGGTCCGGGGGAGGCCATTTCGATCAACGGGCTGTCCGCCGCCACGCTCGCGCGGTACTGCTTGAGGCGGAAGCTCTTGAGCCGGGCCCCCTGGTTGGTGAAGCGCGCGATGTAGTCGGGTGTCTCCACCGTCACGTCCCGCACCGGCACCATCGCGGCCGGCTTGACCGCCTCGGGAGCGGAAGCCGGGGAAGGTGTGGCGGGCTTGGACGCCGCCACCGGCGGGGCGGCGGGCTGCCTCTCGGGCTTGGCGGCCGTCTCTTTCGGCGGCGGCTCCACGGGCGGATAGAAGCGCCGCATGTACTCCTGGTAGAGGATGATGATGAGGATCGAGATGACGACCGCTATGAAGGCTCGCTTTTCCATGGATCCCTACGGAACCGGGTCGTATCCCCCATCGCTGAGCGGATTGCAGCGCAGGAGCCGCCAGGCGCCGAGACCGAGCCCCTTCAGGACGCCGTGTCGCTGCACCGCCTCCAATGCGTAGGCGGAACACGTCGGATAGTACCGGCAGGTGCGCGGCAGCAACGGCGAGATGAACCGCTGGTAGGCCCTGATGGGGATACGCACGGCGCAACGGCAGATCGTGGTCATGGGGTCACCGGGACTGGGTGCCAGCGCGACGCCGGGGGCCGGCGCCGATGGCGTTGCGGAGCTCCGCGGTCATGGCCGAGTAACTCAACTCTCCCGCTCCTCTGCGGGCAATGATGACCGTATCCTGGTCGAAACGAAAATTCTCCCGTCCGCGACGGAAGAACTCGCGCAACCCCCGCTTCACACGGTTGCGCACGACCGCGTTCCCCACCTTGGAGCTGACCGTGACTCCCAGCCGTTTACCCAGATGGTCGTTGTCTCTTCGGATGATGATGAAGTGCGGCGTGTAGAACTTCCTGCCCTTTCGGGACAGCAGCAGGAACTCGGAACGTCTCGTCAGGCGGGCTTCCCTGGGGAACCCCTCGCGGACACCGGACAACGGCCCGTTCCTAGGTGCGAGGACCCTTCGGTGGGATGACGACGGTCAACCGCTTCCTTCCCTTGGCCCTCCGCCGCTTCAGCACATTGCGACCGCCGGGGGTCTCCATTCGCGCGAAGAAACCGTGGGTTCTCTTTCGCCTAAGATTGCTCGGTTGATACGTCCGTTTCATTTCCGCAC
>JAJDTQ010000237.1 GCA_022827045.1 Candidatus Binatia bacterium | reverse complement strand
CCGCATGATGTCCACCTTCTTCTGCTCGTACAGGAACTGGTAGTTGGTGGACTTCACCAGCGTATGGTCGGTGCGGCGCGGATCGTCGTCCGCGAACTTGGTGGCGCGCACGCCGGGCAGGAAGATCTCCACCTCCATGCCTTCCTCCTCGAAAAGCCCTTCCTCCTTCGCGACGAACCAGTGAAGGCCCAGGACGGCCTCGGCGCTTTCCACGTTTATCTTGACCAACTCAGCCATGTCTCCGCTCTCCTTTTCGGCCCGAATGTAAACGAGTCCGCAACCGGCGCGGGGGCCAGGACCAGTCCGGAACTCGAACCCTTTTTCTTACAATCCACGGGGACCAGGGTCAAGGTCACGGGCTCCCGTACCGGCGGTGACGGGCCGCCTTTCATTCCCTGGCGGTAATCTGATACGCATGGCGGACGCCCATGCTCATCGACGTGGCACTGCTGTTCGCCCTCGGCGCCTCCCTCGCCTATGCTTTCGCCGACGTCACCGCGCGTTTCGGCCTGCACCGGGCGGACCCGGTGGTGGGGGCGATGATGGCGCTCACCGCTTCGGTGGTGCTCTTCACGCTGGCCATTGCCGCCAGCGGCGCCGAGTTTCCGGCCTTCGGCGTCCACTACTTGTGGATGGCCGCGGGAGGGGCGTTCAACCCGGGCCTCTTCTTCGTCCTTTTCTTCATCGGCATATCGAGGATCGGAGTCTCCCGGGCCGCGCCGATCAAGGGAAGCTCGGCCATCTTCGCGGCCCTGCTGGCCATGGTCTTTTTGGGCGAGGACCCGGCTTGGTACAACCTGGCCGGGATCCTGCTGGTGGTGGGCGGCATCGCGGTGATCTCGTCCGGCGCGGCGCAGGGGCACTGGCGCCGGGTGGACATGCTCTGGCCCCTCGGGGCGGCGGTCGCGGGCGCCATCGCCGCCCTGTGCTGGCGCACCGGCATCCAGGCGTTCCCGGACACCGTGGCCGGCACGGCGGTGGCGATCTTTGCCGCCCTGGTGGTCGTAGCGGCCTACACCTTGGCGGTGCGAAGGGACCGGATCCGGGAGAATGTACGGGTGAGCTGGAAGTTCTTCATCGTCGCGGGCGCCATCGAAGGCGTCGGGAAGTTCCTCTACGCCAGCGCCCTTCAGCTCGGTGAGATCTACCGTATGCTGCCGTTGATCCAGACCTCGCCGCTGTTCGTGGTACTGCTTTCGCTGGTGGTGCTGCGGCAGGCGGAGCGGATTACCTGGCGGGTGCCGGCCGGCGCGGTGCTGACGGTGGGCGGGGCGATCCTCGTGAACGTGCGTTTCGCGTAGGGCAGTTCCGGTGTCCGCCGGTCAGAAGGTCCGCGCCATCCACCGGACCTCTCCGATGATTTCGGCGTCCTCGGGCCATACCACGGGTTCCCGCTCGGGGTGATCGCTCTCCAGCAGCCATCCGCCGGTGTCGGTTCTGGTCGCGCGGCCGACCATGAGGCCCCGGGCGGTGCGCAAGGCGTAGATTCGTCCCTGGCGCCGCTGCTGCCGGCCCCGGTCCACCAGCGCGGAACAGCCGTCGGGCAAGGTGTTCCCCATGGATTCGCCCTGCACCCTGACGATCAGGCATTGGGCGGGATCGAGCCCGTGGCTGCTCAACCAGTCCCTCTTGAACCAGAGGGATTCGGAGGCGGACCCTGCGGGAGGTCCGTCATAGAGGGTGTCCGGATCGCGGATCTCGATGGGCAGGGCGCCGGGAATGTCGATCGGAGTGTCCGGGTAGGTTGCCGGCGCGACGTTCACCGCATTGTCGTCGGCCCGGTCCGGCGGCCTGCCGGCCAAGTGCTCGCGCAGCATGGCACCCAGGTCGGCGCGAAGTCCGCCGCGCAGGTACCGGCTCTCGGTTCTCAACACGCGGACGAGCCTGTCCTCCAGGGGGCTGTCTCCGCCCTGCTCCGAGGAACCGGTTTCCGGGTCGGGGTTGCGTTCCTCGAATAATCGCGCGAGCGGCACGTCGAGGAATGCGGCCAGCTTCTCCAGTTGGTTGAGTTTCCACTCGTTGCGCCCGTTCAGCAGATTGGAGAAATGGCTGGGGCGAATGCCGATGGCCGACGCGATCTGGCTCTTGGTGGCCCTGCCCAGGGACTTCTCATCGTCCACGAAGTCCCGTATCTGGTTCTTCGGGCGACTCGAGAGCAGCGGCGTCTTCCTTTTGCGCATTGCAGCTTTTCAATTAGGGCAAAAAGCCTGCAAATGGGCATTCTTATCCACCGCGTGAGGGCGTTCCTCCTATTTTGTCTGTATCGTGAAGTTAGATATCCCAATACACGGTGTTGCATTTTGTTACGGCGGTGTCGAGGCTGCCACAACCCATGTTTATGAACGAGTGGTTTCACAGATGGCTAAGTTTCCCGTGGCACGCACACAAGTGTGACGGGTATCAGGAAAAGTGTGGCGGGTGTCAGGAAAAGGGCGCCTAGGGCTATCAGCCCGTGGTGTTCAATGGGACCGCTAGAACGGAATATCGTCGTCGATGGGCGGCGATGGGAATGAGGAAGGGGCGTCACCGAAGCCCTGGTCCTGAGCATCCTGGGAGGCTCGAGTGCCGCCTCCGCCGCCGAGGAACTGGACCCGTTGGGCGACGATCTCGGTGGTGTAGCGGTCCTGGCCGTTCTGGTCGGTCCACTTGCGGGTCTGGATCCTGCCGTGGACGAGCACCTGCCGTCCCTTGGCCAGGTACTGGCCGCACGACTCGGCCTGTTTGCCCCAGACCACGATGTTGTGCCACTCGGTGCGCTCCTGGCGATTGCCGTCCTGGCCGACCCAGGACTCGTTGGTGGCGATGGAGAAGTTGGCTACCGCGCGGCCGCTCTGGGTGAAACGGACCTCCGGGTCTCTGCCAAGGTTCCCTGATACGATTGCGATGTTCACCGACATAGCGACCTCACGGTATAGAGTATTGGGCGGCGTTTGCGTGGACTTCGGACCTTATCGCTTGCGCCGTCCGTAGTCAAGATTTTGGACGCGACCCTTGACAAGTTCCGGGCACATCCATAAAAGGTCATGTTTATTGCCCTCTTTCCCATATCGGCAACCATCGGCAAACCTTTAGACCATTGCCACGATTCAGGCGTGCTCAAACGCATTCCAGCCACATGACGGGAGGATCCAAGATGCGCAGACTGGTAACGAGAGCCCTGTTGGGCGCCGCCGTGTTCGGCTTGGCCGCGAGCCTGCCGCTGTCTCAGGCCCACGCCGCCTTTCCCGATCGCAACATCAACATCATCGTGCCGTTCTCGCCCGGCGGCGGCTACGACGCCATTGCCCGCGCCACCGCCCGGAGCATGAAGAAATACGTGCCCAAGGGCGTCAACATCATCGTCAAGAACGTCACCGGCGCCGCCGGTCGCCGCGCCGCGGTGTTCGTCTACCGCGCCAAGCCCGACGGCTACACCATCGCCCACTTCCAGGCTTCCGGGATGGTCGGGGATGAGATGCTGTCCGAAAAGCCGGTAGGCTACGAGACCAGCAAGTACACCTGGCTCGCCCGGGTGGGCGCGGACCCCTACGGTCTTCACGTATCGGCCAAGGGTCCCTACAAGTCCATCGCGGATCTGCAGAAGGCCAAGCGGATCACCTGGGGGGTCGAGGGCATCGGCGTGGGACGGTGGATAGGCTCGTTCCTTGCCGCCAAGACCATGGGCATCGATTTTCAAGTGGTGGCCGGCTACCGTGGCACGGGAGAGTCGCTGCCGGCGCTCCTGCGCGGTGACTTCGACGTCTGGGCACAGCCCATCGACCATCCGTCCGTAACCTCCTACCTCGGGACGGACCTGCGTCCGGTAGCCCAACTGGACAGGAAGCGCGCGGTCAACGCCCCGGACGTGAAGACTTCCTTCGAGATGGGCTATGACTTCTACTTCAGCGACCTGCGCGCCTACGGGGGCCCTCCGGGAATCCCCGAGGACCGGGCCAAGATCCTCGAGGAACTGCTGCTCAAGGCGCTGAGGGACAAGGAGTACGTGGACTGGAAGAAGTCGTCGTCCATCGTGCTGGTGGAGGGGCCGGGGTCCACCGTGGCGGAAGACCTGAAGTACTACGAGAATATTTTCAAGGCGAATCTCGACGAGATGCGGAAAGCCGCCAAGGCCAAGTAGCCGCCGCATTCCAGACCGCCGCCGGCAGGTTTCAGGACCGGCCGGCGGCGGTGTCGTAACCCAGGCAACCGGCGAAACACCCGGAATCGCAAGGGCCGCACCCGAGGACCGAATCCATGTGGGAACCTCTTCTGCTAGCCATCGGCATGCTCAGCGACCCCCTGAACCTGCTGGTGCTGGCCGCGGGCGCCGTGTCGGGCCTCATCCTGGGGGCGCTTCCCGGGCTGTTCCTGGCCGGCCTGACCATCGGCATGACATTCACCTTCGGGTGGGACGCCGAGACCGCCATGTTCCTCATGGCGGGGATGATGGGGGCGGCCACCGAAGGGGGCTCGGTTCCCGCGATCCTGCTCAACATTCCGGGCGAGGCACCCAACGCCGCCACCTGCTTTGACGGCCATCCCATGGCCCGCCGGGGCGAGGCGGGCCGGGCGGTGGGGCTGGCCGCGGCCTCGTCCTTCCTGGGCGCCGTGGTCGGCATGTGCTTCCTGATGATCCTGATCCCCTTCGTGAAGATCATCGTGCTGTCCTTCGGGCCGCCCGAGTTCTTCATGCTGGTGGTCTTCGGCCTGCTGACCGTGGCCTACGCCGCCCGCGGCAACATGCTCAAGGGGCTCGTCTCCGCCGGCATCGGCGTGCTGCTGTCGCTGATCGGCTTCAGCCCGGTGCACGGCGTACTGCGGTTCAACTTCGGCAGCGACAACTACCTGTGGGACGGCATCCCGCTGGTGCCGTTCTTCATCGGGCTCTTTGCCATCGCCGAGCTGGTGAACCACGTGCTGCGGGGCGAGACCATCGCCGAGGGCGGCGAGCGTCTCAAGGTGGGCCTGTTCGGCGCTTTCAGGGGGTTCCTGGAGGTCTTTCACTACAAGACGACGCTGGTGCGGAGCTCGGCCATCGGGATCCTTGCCGGCATCATTCCGGGCATTGGCGGCGTGCTGGCGAACTTCCTCTCGTACTCCATGGCGGTGCAGTTCTCGAAGAACCCGGAGAAGTTCGGCACCGGCACCGCGGAGGGCATCATCGCCTCCGAGGCTTCCAACGACGCCAAGGACGGCGGCGCGCTGCTGCCCACCATCATCTTCGGCATCCCCGGCAGCGCCGGCATGGCGGTGCTCCTGGGCGCCTTTATCCTGCACGGGCTTCAGCCGGGCTTCTTCTTCGTGCGCGAGCACATGGAAATCGTGTTCGTGCTGATCTTCGGCTTCGTGATCTCCAACTTCCTGGCCAGCCTCATGGCCGCCTTCGGCGCCGACATCCTTGCCCGGGTGACGACGCTGCGCGTGGGTTTCGTGGTGCCCGCCGCTTTTTTGCTGTCCGTCGGCGGCGCCTACGCCGCCCGGGAAAACGTCTGGGACATCGGCATCGCCGTCGCCGCGGGCATCATGGGTTTCGCGTTCAACCGGTTCGGTTTCTCCCTGGTGACCCTGGTCATCGGCTTCCTGCTGGGGGTTCGGGCCGAGCTGTCCTTCGTGCAGTCGCTGCAGATCTCCGCGGGCAGCTATGCCATCTTCTTCACGCGGCCCGTAACCATCGTGCTGATGCTGCTGAGCATCCTCATGCTGTGCCTGCCGTGGCTGACGAGCCGGAGAGCGAAGGTGTCGTCATGAAGGGGTCTACGCTTCTCGGTATCATCCTGGTGGCCGCCGCGCTGCTGTTCTTCACTTGGTCGTTCTCGTACAGCGGCATGGCCGGCTTCGTGCCCCTGGTGCTGGCGTTCCCGACGGTGGTGCTGGCGGCGCTGTGCCTGGCTGGCGAGCGCTATCCCGCCATCATGAGCGCCTTCGAGGTGAGCCTGGAAGATGTCCTCTCCGGCGCCGCCGGGGCCGACGAGGGTGCCGGGCAGGTTGAGGAACACGTTCCGAAGGCCGGCGAGTTCGCTCTCATCGTCCGCATGTTCGTGTGGTTCGGCATCTTCGGAGTGCTGGTCTTCATCTCCGGTTTCTACATTTCGACTCTTCTCTTCGCGGTTTTCTTCACCCGCTACCAGGGCCGTATCGGCTGGCCCGGAACGGCCTTCATCACGGCGCTGGCGCTGGGCTTCTTCTACTTCATCTTCGAGGAAACCCTGGCCGTCGACCTATTCGCCGGGGTGATTTTCGGGGCCTTCATTCCGCCGCTGTAGGGGCCTGGGTGCCCTACGCGGCTGTTTTTTCGCCCGCGTCTCGCAAGCTTATCTATCTACGTCCCTTCGGCTTCGCGAAGCGAAGTCTACCCGTTCGTCCTGAGCCCTTCGACAAGCTCAGGACAGGCTTCGTGAAGCGAAGCGGAGCCAATTCGAAGGGCGAATGTCCAAATCCGACAAGCTCCCAGAAACGGGGTTCAAGTTCCGGCACGGCGTGCCGATGACTCTCTATAGGGCAGACAGGACAGGCAGGCAGGGAGTCCATGCCCGGGAGGGTCACTCATGGCGGATGAAATCGATCACCCCCATGACCGGCTGTTTCGCACCGTCTTCTCCGATGCCGTGGAAGCCGCCAGCCTGCTCCAGGCGGCCGTGCCGCAGGAGTTGCGCGATAACATCGATTGGGACAGCCTGCGGCTGGTGGAGGGAAGCTTCGTGGATGATGACCTGCGCCAGAGCGAATCCGACTTGCTTTTCGAGGCTGGCTACGGCAAGGACACGGACCGCCACGGGATGGGGAAGGACCGGTTGCGGCTTTACTTGCTGTTCGAGCATCAATCGACACCGGACGCGTGGATGCGGTTCCGGCTGATGAAGTACTGTTGTCGCATCTGGGATGCAGACCTGCGCGACGACCCCCGGCGTACGGAGTTGCTGCCGGTCGTGCCGCTGGTGTTCTATCAAGGAGGCCGCGCTTGGCAGCACTCGACGGAGTTCGCGGGCCTGTTCCCCGCGGCGGTCCGGGATTGGCCCTGGGTGCCCCGGTTCGAGCACGTGCTGCTGGACCAGACGAGGCTGGACCCCGGCGATGTCGAAGGCGCGACCATGGGCCGCATTGTGCAGTTGCTGATGATGGCAGCCTTTGGCCGGCACGCGGGCACAGCGCTGGAGACCGCTGCCAAACTGGCGGCGTCGCTGGTTTCCGTTGGCACGGTGGACTATATTCGGATGATCGCTGTCTATCTGTTCTCGATGCCGGACAAAGCGGCAGCGGATGCCTTCGATGAAGCGCTACGGCGCCATCAAGGCGGCCAAGGAGGAGGGATCATGTCATACGCTCAAGAACTTCTGGAGGAAGGCTGGGCAAAAGGCCGGGCGGAAGGCAAAGCCGAGGGCAAGGAAGAAGGCATGCAGCGCGGCAAGGTAGAGGCGGTGGAAGGCTTTCTGAGAATCGGTGTGAGATGGGATGTGATCACGTCGGCAACGGGGATCGACGAAGCCCGGTTCCGCGCTCTCAAGGAGCGCCTCGCAGCGGCAGCGCAGCAACTTGACAAGCCGGCATGATCCCGCCCTGGACTCCGACCATAGTCCTGACGTGTACCCGTCGAAGGGCGCTATCTTGCCCGGCGGCAATCAATCAGAGCTTCCTCAGTCGCTACGGGCACGCAGGCACCTGCTGCGACGTGCCCCGCAAGGCGTCAGTGCGGATCCGCATCGCTGGTGGAATCGAGGCCATAGAACTTTTCAACGGCCGCGTTCACGAGTCGAAGCTGCCGGACATCGAAGTCCCGGTAGTAGTACCACTCCCATAAGTGGTAGGCGGCATATCTCGCTGCAACGCGTCCGATTGCCACGCCGATTTGCGCGCCAATTACGCCACCCACCCCAGCGACGGGAGAACCAACGATTCCCCCAATAATGCCGGCGGCGGCAGACCATGCCAGCCGTGTGCCCTTTACTATGACCTTTAACCCAGGGCCAACGGACCTGGCGGGCAATCTCGTCATTGGGTGCCGCATGAACGTCCCAAACGAACTCACGCCAAAGGCCGTTGAGTGCCCGACTGAACCGCCCCGGGTTTCCCGGAGACGGATTAGTTTGAGTCAGGCCACCATGGCGGACTCTCACACTGCTGATAGTACGTCTCTTCGAGCTCCGCCGGCGGCACATAGCCGATCCCCTCCAGG
>JAJDTQ010000145.1 GCA_022827045.1 Candidatus Binatia bacterium | reverse complement strand
AACATGAAATGTCCAACGGAAGAGACCCCTCCCCCAACCCCTTATGGCCCCCGGGTCAAACCCGGGGTGACGAGTGCGAGAGCCGCCATACGCGGTGCCGGATGACGGTCACTCCCCCGCCACCCCCACCAGCGAGTTCAGCAGCGGCTCGTCAGCCGCCAGGGTGGCGCTGGAGCCGTCGTAGACGATGCGGCCGCGGTTCATGACCACGGTGCGGTCGGAGAACTCCAGGGCAATGCCGGTGTGCTGCTCCACCAGGATGATGGTGAGCCCTTCCTGTGAGCGCAGCGTGTGCATGGCCTCCACCAGTTGTTCGATGATGACCGGCGCCAGGCCCTCGGTGGGCTCGTCCATGAGCAGCACCGACGGGTTGCACACCAGCGCCCGGGCGATGGCGAGCATCTGCTGCTCGCCGCCGGAGAGCTGGTTTCCCTTGTGGTGGCGGCGCGCCGCCAACTGCGGGAACAGCTCGAAGACGCGCTCGAAGGTCCAGCCGCCGGCCCGGCGCGCCACGGCCAGGTTCTCGTGCAGGCTCAGTGACGGAAACACTTCGCGTTCCTGGGGAACGTGCCCCAGGCCGGCGCGCACGCGGTCGTAGGTCCTGGCAGTGGAAATGTCGCGGCCCGCCAGCTCGATGTGGCCGGAGTGCAGGGTCGTGTAACCCATGACGGTCCCCAACAACGTGGTCTTGCCCACGCCGTTACGGCCGATGAGGCTCAGGCGCTCGCCGCGGCCGAGGGCCAGGTCGATGTCCTCGAGCACCACGGTCCTGCCGTAGCCGGCGTTGACCGAAACGAGGTCCAGCGCCTTGTCCTGAACCGCCTCGCTCAACGCCGGCCTCCGTGCAACTCGGCGTTCTCACCGAGATAGACCTCCTGCACCCTAGGATCGGCGCCCACCTCGGCGGGAGCTCCCTCGGTGAGGATCGCGCCCTGGACGAGCACCGTCACCCTCTGGGCGAAGCGGAAGACGATATCCATGTCGTGCTCGATCATCAGGATCGCCATGGACTGGGGAAGCCCCTCCACCGCCTCCAGCAGCACGTGGCTTTCCGCGGAAGGGACACCCGCGGCGGGCTCATCCAGCAGCAGCACGGTAGGGCGAAGGCCCAGCGCGATGGCCAGCTCCACCAGCCGCTGCCGGCCATAAGGAAGCTCGCGCACCAGTTGCCGAGCATCGCCGTCGAGCTTCACGGATTCGAGCAGATCCATACCTTCGGCGATGACATCGGCACGGGCGTCCGCGCGGCGCCACAGCCTGGCCGAGAGGGCGCGCCGCTCGCTGATGGCCATGCACACGTTCTCCAGCACGCTCAAGCCGCGGAACAGCGTGTTGATCTGGAAGGTGCGGGCCAACCCGTGCTTGACCCTGCGAGCCTGGGACCAGTGCGTGACATCTTCACCGCCCAGCAGGATGGCGCCGCCGGACGGCTCGACGGTGCCGGTGATGAGGTTGACCAATGTCGTCTTGCCGGCGCCGTTGGGGCCGATGAGCGCGTGTCTGGCGCCCGGCCGCAACGCCATGGACACCCGGTCCGCCACCACCAGCGCGCCGAAGCTCTTGCACACGTCCCTGACCTCCAGCAGGGGGACGTTACTATCCATTATCGTGGTTCCCTTCGATTTCGCTTCGCTACGCTCAGGACGAACGGCAACAGAAGTATTCACTTACCGATCCTCCCGGCCCATCCAGGTGCGACAGCGTTCCGCCAGCCCCAGCATGCCCTCCGGGGCGTACAGGATGGTGGCCACCAGCAGCGCGCCGATGCCGAAGAGCCAGTACTCGGGGCTGAGCTTGGCGAGTTGGTCCTGCAGGATCATGTACACGGGCGCGCCGATGAACGCGCCGTAGAGTCGGCCGGTGCCGCCCAGGATCAGCATGATCATCACGTCGCCGGAGCGTTCGAAGCTGAGCACGTCCAGCGCCACGAACTCGGTGGTCTGCGCCAGCAGGGCGCCTGCGATGCCGGCCATCACCGCGGCGATGGTGTAGATCCGCAGCATCTGCCGATAGACGGGAGAACCGACGGCATGCATGCGCCGCTCGTTCTCCCGAATGCCCCGCAGCGACTGGCCGAAGGACGAGCTCACGATGGCCCGGGCGGCAAGGAAGACCACGAACAGCACCGCCAGCGCGTACAGGTACGCGGTCTGGCCGTAGAGATCGAACTCGAAGGTCCCCAGGAGGGGCTCCATCACCACGCCCTGCAGGCCGTCGTCGCCGCCGGTCCAGTGTTCCTGCTCGTTGGCCAGCTCCTGCAGCAGGATGGTGACGGCCAGCGTGAGCATCAGCAGGGTAAGCCCGCGGGTGTAGAGGATGACGGCGCCGCACACGAAGCCCACCACGCCGGCCACCAGGCCGGCGATGAGCAACCCGCTAATGGGCTCGCTCCAGCCCACATGAGCCGACAGGATCCCGGCGGTGTACGCCCCGGTGCCGAACAGCGCCGCGTGTCCCAGCGACACGATGCCGGCGTAGCCCAGGATGAGGTCCAGGGACATGGCGAAGAGCACCATGATGAGGATCTGGGACCCGAGTTGCAGGTAGTCGGGGAACAGGAAGAACCCCGCCCCCGCGGCCAGCCAGGGCAGCAGCTCGGCGGGACGGAAGGCCGCGGTTCGCAGCGGGTCGCGGTACGGTGTTTCTTCCATGTGGACGCGTTTCCTGCGCGGCGCGGCGACGCTGCAGCTATCGGGCGTAAAACCCTTGCGGGCGCCACAGGAGCAGGATGATGGTCACCGCGAAGATGAAGAAGGCGCCGAAGGCGGGCAGATAGTACTTGCCCGCGGTGTCCACGATTCCGAGAATCAGGGACGCGGCGAAAGCCCCCCGCAGACTCCCGAGCCCGCCCACGGCCACCACGATGAGGAAGTAGACGAGGTATTCAAGCGCGTAGGTAGGCGTCAGCCCGAGAATCTCGGTGCCCAGCGCGCCCCCCAGCGCCGCCAGCGCGCTCCCCAGCGCGAAGGTCAGCGTGAACAGCCGCCGGATGTTGATGCCGACGGTCTCGGCCATACGCTGGTTGTCCACCGCGGCGCGCACCTTGGCCCCCAACAGCGTTCGCTCGAACCCGTACCAGAGGCCGATGATGGTCACGAAGCTCACCAGGATGATGAACGTGCGGTAGGTGGGGAAGCGCCGGAAACCCAGGTCGACCTGCCCCTTGAGATAGAGCGGCACGTCGAGCTGCACGTTCAGCGGACCCCACAGGAAGGTGCACACGGCGATGCCCATGAACACCAGCCCGATGGTCAGGAGGACCTGCTGCAACTCGTCGCCGCCGTAGAGGCGGCGGTAGAGCAGGCGTTCCAGCACGATGCTGATGAGCGCCACGGCGACGCAAGCCAGCGGCGCGCCCAGCAGGAAAGGAACCCCCCACTCCCGGACGAAGGACACCGCGATGTACCCGCCGAGCATGGCGAACATGCCGTGGGCGAGGTTCACGAACCCCATGAGGCCCATGGTCACCGAGAGCCCCACCGAAATGATGAACAGGATCATTGCGAACGCGAGGCCGTCGAACGCAATGCTGACGAGGGAGTTGATCACGGGAAACGACTTGCCATGGTTCGGTCGCTTGCAGGCGTGACCGGCGGGTCGCGTACGGATGTGGATGCGCCGCCCCGCGCTGTCACGAGGCGGCGCGTTCTCCAGGTTACCGGCTACTTCTTCTTCTCAAGCTCCTTCCAGGGGTCCTTCACCATTTCGAGGGTCGCGGTCTCGATGTTGGCGAGAACGTTCCCGCGCTTCTCGACCTTGCGCAGGTACTGGTTCTGGACGATGTCCCGGGTCTCGGGATCGATCATGATGGGACCCCGCGGGCTCGCGAACTTCCAACCCTTCAACACGGCGAGGGCCTTGTCGGCGTCGATCTTGCCGTCGAGCTTCCGCACCACCTCGTGGATGGCGGCCATGCCGTCATACCCCTGCACACCGAAGAAATCCGGCGTGCTGTCGGCGCCGTAGGCCTCCTTCCACGCCTTCACGAAGGCCTTGTTCTCGGCCCGGTCGCCGGCCGCGGAGTAGTGGTGCATAGTGACGACGCCCAACGGAACCTGTCCCATGTTGGGCAGCTCGGAGTCCTGGGTGATGTCTCCCGGGCCGATGAGCTCGATGCCGGCCGCCCTCATGCCGAGATCATCGTAGGTCTTCATGACGCCGGTGGCCCACTTGCCGGCCGGGATGAACACGTACAGCGCATCCGGCTTGGCGTCCTTGACGGACTGCAGGAACGGCGTGAAGTCCGGGATCTTCGGGAAGGGGAACGGTATGTCCGCCACCACCTTGCCGCCGGCGGCGGTGAACGCCTTGGTGAACGCGTTCTTGCTGTCCTTGCCCGGCGAGTAGTTGGCATACGCCACGGCCGCGGTGCGGATCTTCATCTTGTCATAGGCGTACTTGCCGAGCGGGTAGGCCGCCTGCCACATGGTGAACGACACCCGCGCCGTATACGGAGATCTGGTGGTGATGGCGGCGGTTCCGGCGTTCATGATGAGCAGCGGCACCTTGGCCTTGCGCGTCACGTCCGAGATGGCGAAAGCGTTGTTGGAGTAGACCACGCCGGCCACGATGTCCACCTTGTCACGGGTGATGAGCTCGGTGGCAAGCCGCTTGGCCACGTCCGGCTTGGGCCCGGTGCTGTCCCGCTTGATGATCTCGATCTTGTGCCCGCCGGTCCCGTCCGCGTGGAGCTTCTGATAGAGCTCGAAGCCCCGGTCCACCTGCTGACCCAACTGCGCGTTGGGGCCCGAGTAGGGAAGAATGATGCCGACCTTGACGGTCTCCGCCGATACCGTCCCGGCTGCCAGCAGCAAAGCCAGAAATGATGCGGCGAGAAACGTGAATTTCTTCATGGCGATACCTCCTCCTGGATTGGCGCCTTACGACGCAGGTGGGGATACTAACACTCCTTCAGACGGCACGGCAACGGCTCGTTGATCTCCTGCCGGCTCCGCGGTGCCATGCCGGATTGGCATTTCCTCCCAAAGCCGATAGCTTTAGGCGTGCCGCCGGCACCAACCATTCATGACAGGGAGACATCAGCATGGACAGCCAGCCCCTTTCCGCCGACGAGTTCGTCGAGCAGCTCAAGAAGGAGATCGCGGTATTTCCCAAGCTGCGCATCAATCACCCGTTCGTGAAGGCCATATGCGACGGCACCGCCTCGATAGACCACATCCGCACCTGGGCCGTACAGGACTACCAGTTCCGCGTGGCGGTGCCGCGCATCGCCCTGCTTCGCTACGTGGCGTGCAGCGATCCCGAGTTCGCTCCCAAGCTGTTCGAAGTGGCCGAGGAGGAAACCCGCGGCCTCCTGCCCGGCGCCTCCGGCCATCCCGACATGTTCGTGGAGTTCGCCGAGGCCATCGGCCTCAAGCGCGCGGACCTGGAGAACGCCTCGCTGCTGCCGGCCACCGCGGCGCACTTGTACTTCGCCGAACTGGTGATCCACACGCACCCATGGTTCGTGGTGATGGCGGCGCAGATGGGCGCCGAGGGGACCTTCGGTCCGGCCGCGGCGGCGCTGGGAAAGGGGTTCATCGACAGCTACGGCATGACCCCCGAGTCGGTGCGCTTCTTCACAGTCCACGTGGAGGCCGACGAGGAGCACGGCACCCTGGCGGAGGACATCGGACGCCGCTACCTCACCTCGCCAAACCTCCAGCAACAGACCCGAGAGGTCATGTTCCGGCGGATGGAGCTGCTCTACGACATCTGGACGATCTAGGAGAGATGGCGTCCTTCGACTTCGCTCAGGACGAACGGTGGTGGGACTTTTTCCGTTCGTCCCGAGCCCTTCGACAAGCTCAGGACAGGCGTAGCGACGCGGAGTCGAAGGACGGACCGCGATAGAGCGAGCAGATGCCTGGAACCTTGACGATGAAGGATCAGGGCGCGACGCGTCACATGGGGCGCAGCATCCCCATGCGGGAGGCGGAACCGCTGCTGCGCGGGCAAGGCACCTACGTGAGCGACCTGCGGTTTCCGGGGATGCTCCACGCCGCGGTGCTGCGCAGTCCCCACGCCCATGCCAGGATCCGCGCCGTGGATGCCAGCGGCGCTCTCGCGATGCCGGGCGTCGTGCGGGTCCTTACCGGAGAGGATGTCCGGGAATCCATCGAACCCTTTCCTCCCAGCTTCGAGTTCCATCCCGCGCCCTGGCTCCAGGCTATCAAGCCCGTGCTCAAGGGGCCGCGGGCACGGGTGCTGGCCCTCGACAAGGTGCGCTACGTGGGCGAGCCGGTGGCGATGGTGGCGGCCGAGGATCGCTACCTTGCCGAGGACGCCCTCGACGGCGTCGCCGTGGACTACGAGGAGCTGCCGCCGGTGGTGGACCCGGAGGCGGCGCTGGAGCCGGACGCGGTGCGGGTTCACGAGGACGCGGACGACAACGTCGTGTTCCACTTCAGCATCGCCAAGGGCGACGTGGAACGGGCCCTGGAGAACGCGCCCCACCGCATCCAGGAACGCCTGCACCACCGGCGCCACGGCGGCATCCCCATGGAGGGAAGAGGCGTCGTGGCCATGGCCGAGGTCAAGCCGCGCCGCCTGACCGTGTGGTCGTCCACGCAAGTTCCTCACAGCGTACGCCGGCAGATCGCCTCCCAACTCGGCATGACCGAGGAGGCCATCCGCGTAGTGGCGCCCCACGTGGGCGGCGGGTTCGGGCCCAAGGTACTGGTCTATCCCGAGGAAGTGCTGGTGCCCTACCTCGCCCTGAAGCTGGGGCGGCCGGTGCAGTGGATCGAGGACCGCCGGGAGCATTTCATCAGCACGGCCCACGCCCGGGACCAGATACACTACGTGGAGCTGGGGTTTGACGACGACGGTCGGATACTGGCCCTGAAGGACCGCTTCCTGCTGGATAACGGCGCCTACAACCCCATGGGGCTCACCGACGCCTACAACACCTCGGCCCACCTCCAGGGCCCCTACCGCGTCCCGAGCCTCGCCGTCACCGGCACCTGCGTGGCCACCAACAAAGTCCCCAACGCGCCCTACCGCGGCGCCGGGCGTCCCGAGGCGGTGTTCGTGATGGAGCGTTGCATCGACCGCATCGCCGGGGAGCTGGGCCTCGACCCGGCCGAGGTGCGCTTCCGTAACTTCGTGCAGCCCGAGGAGATCCCCTACGACGCCGGCGTCCTGTATCGGGACGGAATGCCGGTGCGCTATGACAACGGCGACTTCCCCGCCACTCTGACAAAGGCCCTGGACGCGTGCCGCTACGACGACGTACGCGCGCGGCAGAAGCAGCCCCGGCCCCACGGCTGCTACCTCGGCGTGGGCATCGGCTTCTACACGGAGGGGACCGGCGTCGGCTCCTTCGAGGGCGCACGGGTGGAGGTGGACTCCTCCGGCAAGCTACTGGTATCGGTGGGCGCCAGCGGCCACGGCCAGGGGCACGAGACCGTGTTCGCGCAGCTCACCGCCGACCTCTGGGGGGTTGTGCCGGAGGACGTCACGGTGGTGGGCGGCGACACCGACGCCATCCGTTACGGCGTCGGCACCTTCGCCAGCCGCAGCACCGTAAACGCCGGCACGGCCATCCACGAGGCCACCCGCCGCCTCAAGGGCAAGGTGTTCGAGCTGGCCGGCCACCTGCTGGAGGCCAACCCGGACGACCTGACTACGCGCGGCGGCCGCGTCTTCGTGGCGGAGCGGCCGGACCACGGCGTTTCCCTGGCCGAACTGGCCGGCGCCGCGGTGCCGGGGTGGGCCTCGAAGCTGCCCGAAGAAATGGAGCCCAGGCTGGAGGCTACCTACTACTACGTGCCACAGACCGTCACCTGGGCCCACGCCGCCCACGTGGCGGTGGTGGAGGTGGACGCGGGCACGGGAGAAGTAACGCTCCTGGACTACGCCGTGGCCCACGACTCCGGGCCCGCCATCAACCCCCTCTTCGTCGAGGGCCAGGTGCGCGGCGGCGTCGCGCAAGGCATCGGCGGCGCGCTCTACGAGGAGTTCGTCTACGACGAGCTGGGACAGCTCCTGAGCGGCACCTTCCTCGACTACCTGCTGCCGAGCTGCGGCGAGGTGCCGGACATACGGCAGGTGCACCTCGAGACCCCCTCCCCACTCAATCCGCTGGGCCTCAAGGGCATCGGCGAAGGCGGCGCCATCGCCCCGCCGGTGGCCGTGGCCAACGCAGTGGTGGACGCGCTGCGCCCCTTCGGTGGAATTGAAATATCCGAGACCCCGGTCACACCCGAGCGGGTGCTGGCACTCCTCAGGAAGCACCGCCGCGGATAGGCGCCACGGCGCGGTCACGGGCGGATTGGAAACCCGCCCCTACAAGTCCCATCGCACCGTGGAGGAGTCTTCAACTTGCGGCAGGGGTACCCGCGTGTTAAGCCACCCGTCACTATGGCAACGTCAAGCAACGGTATGGGACAGACCCTCGGCGAGGCCATCGCCTTTCTGGAGGACAACTATCCGGACGAGGTCATCCGGGTCACCCGCGAGGTGGATCCGGTTTTCGAGGTCACCGGGATCCTGGCCAAGCTGGAGCGGCAGCAGCAGTTCCCGTGCGTGATCTTCGAGAACGTCAAGGGCTCCTCGATCCCGCTGGTCACCAACATGCACGCGAGCTTCCCGCGGCTGGCCATGGCCATCGGGCTGCCCTACGACGCCACCCCCGCGGACTTCATTCACGAGTACGGCAGGCGCGAGGCGAACCCGGTGCCGCCGGTGGAGGTGGAGGGCGGGCCGTGCCAGGAGGTGGTGCTCACCGGCGACGACGTGGACGTCACCATGTTCCCTATCCTCCAGTACCACGAGATGGACGCCGGCCGTTACATCACGCTGGCGTTCGACGTGATGAAGGAGCCGGACACCGGCATCCGCAACGCCGGCATCTACCGGCTGCAACTGAAGGGCCCGAACCGCTTCGGCATCCAGATCTCCGAGACCGCCCACGGCCACTACATCCTCAAGAAGAACAAGTCCCGTGGCCTGCCCACGCAGATGGCCGCGGTCATCGGCGGCCACCCGGCCATGAACATCGGCAACCTGAGCTTCACCTCCATCGACACCGACGAGTTCAGCATCGCCGGCTCCATGCTGGGCCGGCCCGTGGAGCTGGTGAAGTGCAAGACCATCGACGTGGAGGTACCCGCCAGCGCCGAAATCGTGCTGGAGTGCGAGATCCATCCCACGGAGATGGAGGAAGAGGCGCCCTTCGGCGAGTATCCGGGCACCTACGGCCCTCAGCGCATCAACCCGGTGGTGTACGTGAAGGCCATCACCATGAAGAAGAATGCGCTCTACCAGAGCTCGTTCGTGGGGCACGCCGACAACCTGCTCCTGTCCGGGGTGACGCGGAACAGTTACATCTACCACACCTGCCGCATTGCGAGTGCGGGGGTGAAGGCGGTGTACGTGCCGCCCTGCGGGCGCTCCCGCTACATCTGCTACATCCAGATGGAATCCATGATCGACGGCGACGCCAAGAACGCGGCCATGGCCGCCTTCGCCGCCGACCCGTTCCTCAAGTTCGTCGTCTGCGTGGACGAGGACGTGGACATCAGCAACGACAGCGACGTCATGCACGCCATCGCCACCCGGGTGCGTGCCGACCGCGACGTGTTCATGGTCACCCACTCCCGTGGCTCCCCGCTGGACCCGGCCTCCTACGACCCGGCCGGCGGATCCCACCTGGTCACCAAGGTCGGGGTGGACGCCACCCGCAAATCCGACTACCCACTGGAGATCAAGGTGCCGGGGACGGACGGCATCGACCTGTCGAAGTATTTCGGCGCGCGTTTCAGGTAAGGCGCGCCAGGGGTCGGGCACGTCCGCCAGCCCGGAGCCGCCATGCTGATCGACGCCCACGCTCATCTCGACCACTACGATGAGCCGCGGAAAGCGCTGGCGTGCATCGAGCGGAGACGCATCCTCACGCTGGCCAACTCCATGGACCCGGACTCCTACCGGCGCAACCTCGCGCTGGCCGAGGAATCGGCTTTCGTGCTGCCCAGCTTCGGCATCCACCCGCGGCGGGCGGCGGAATACTCGGACCGCCTGGAGGAGTTCCCGGAGATGATGGCCCGAAGCCCCATGCTCGGGGAGCTGGGGCTCGACTTTCACTGGGTGCGGGACACGGCCACCTATCCGCGTCAGATCCGCGTATTCGAGTTCCTGATCCGCGAGGCGGCAGGCTCGAACAAGATCGTCAACCTTCATACCAAGGGCGCGGAACGGCGCATCCTCGACACGCTGCGCGCCTTCGGCATGAAGAAGGCCATCGTCCACTGGTACTCCGGCCCGATGGATGTGCTCGACGAGATGATCGCCGAGGGCTACCTCTTCACCGTGGGGGTCGAAGTGTTGTATTCGGAGAAGATACGGGAGGTGGCGCGGGCCGTGCCGCCCCGGCAACTGCTTTCCGAAACCGACAATCCCGGCGGCCACCGCTGGCTCGCCGGCGAGGTGGCGCAGCCGGACATCATCGCCGACGTGGTGGCCGAGGTGGCGCGGCTCAAGGGGTTGCCACCGGAGAAGATGGAGGCCGTGATCCAGGCCAATTTCCTGCGGCTCATCGGCGGCGATCCCAGGCTCGCGGGAGCGCAGGCGCTGCTGGAACGACAGAACGACAACGCGACAAGGAGGAGCAATGCTGTTTCTGACCAATGAGCACATCCAGGAAGTCCTGGACATGAAGACCTGCCTCGACGCCATGGAGGACGCCTACCGCGACCTCTCCAGGAACGAGGCGGCGTACCGGCCGAGGATCGACTTCTACGTGCCGCGGGAACCCCACTACTACCGCTGGGGCACCATGGAAGGGGCCACCCGGTCGCTGGGGTACCTGGCCATCCGCATGAAATCGGACATGCTCGTCTGGGAGAAGGACGGGGAGTTCGAGACCGAGGACAAGTACTGTATCGAGCCGGGCACCTACTGCGGCCTCATCTTTCTCCTGAGCGTGCGCAACGGCGAGCCGCTGGCGCTGATGAACGACGGCTACCTGCAGCACATGCGGGTGGGAGCCTGCGCCGGGCTCGGGGTCAAGTACCTCTCCCGCCCGGACTCCAAGGTGGTGGGCATGCTGGGCTCGGGCGGCATGGCGCGGACCTACACCCAGGCCATCCACGAGGTGCGGGACATCGAGCTTCTGCGCGTGTTCAGCCCCACCAAGGCCAACCGGGAAGCATTCGCCGCGGAGATGCGCGAGCAACTGGGCCTCAACGTCGAGACCTGCGACAGCGCGGAGGCGGCCTGCCGCGGCGTCGACATCATCGCCATGGCCACGGACTCCCTGGTCCAGGTGATGAAGCCGGAATGGGTGGAACCCGGCATGCACATCACCAATGTCCGCTCCAACGAGGCCGGGGCGGAAGTCCTGGCCAAGTGCGACCTGCAGGCGCGCCTGGGAGCCTCCACGCTGGTGCTGGACAATCCTCCGGTGGGAACCATCCACGGCTCCGACGGGATGTTCGCCTACATCGCCGGCACCGACGAGGAGCGGAGCAAGATCCCGCCCTCCCCCATCCGCGAGATCGACAACAAGAACATCGGCACCATCCCCGACCTGATGGCAGGCCGGTGGCCGGGGAGGACCAGCGACCGGCAGGTGACGTTCCTCAACAACCAGGGCACCCAGGGCCTCCAGTTCGCCGCGGTGGGGGGCACCGTGTACGAGCAGGCCAAGGCCAAGGGGCTGGGGCATCCGCTGCCGCAGGAGTGGTTCCTCCAGGACATCCGCGACTAGGAGTCTGTCGATCGAAGTTGGCGAGTGCAGGGGCGACCGGTGGTCGCCCTCGCCGGCGTCCACCGCAACACAGCGAATGGCGGAGACCGGTCACCCCTCCAAGGTGCGATCACGGATGCGCGCCGCGCTCCTGCGCTGGTACGATCGCAACAAGCGCGACCTGCCCTGGCGAGGGACCCGGGACCCTTATGCCATCTGGGTTTCCGAGACCATGCTCCAGCAGACCCAGGTGGCGACGGTGCTGCCCTACTATCACCGTTTCATGGAGGCGTTTCCGTCGGTAGAGTCCTTGGACCGGGCATCCCTGGACGTCGTCCGGAGCGTCTGGAGCGGCCTGGGATACTACCGGCGCGCCGCTAACCTGAAGCAGGTGGCGCGCCTGTTGGTGAGCCACCACGGCGGGCGCCTGCCGGCGAATTACCGGGCGCTGCTGCGGCTGCCGGGCATCGGACGTTACACGGCCGGCGCGATCATGAGCATCGCCTTCGACCGGCGCTATCCCGCGCCGGACGGCAACGTCCGGCGTGTCTACGCGCGTCTGCTCGGCCTCACGGATCTCAAGGGCATCGACGAATCCGCCGAAGAGATGGTGTCCCGCAGCCGTCCCGGGGACTTCAACCAGGCCGTCATGGAGCTCGGCGCCACCGTCTGCCTGCCCGCGGAGCCGATGTGCGGGCGCTGCCCGTTGGCCCGCTGGTGCCGCGCGCGGGCGTCCGGCGTCTTTGACGGGCCGCGCCGACAGACCATGCGCACCAGAGCCGTGCGGTGGCCGCTGGTCTTCGTGGAATCGCGATCGCGGATTCTACTCCACCGTCGTCCAGAGGAGGGCCTGCTGGCGGGCCTGTGGGAGCTGCCCACCCCGGAGACGCTGCCATCCGGGGTCGGCGACGAAACCCTCCGACAATCCGGCCCCGTGGCGGTCATCCGTCACGCCATCACCGACATGCGCATCACCGCGCCGGTCTACGTGCTACGGCGGAGAGTTGCTGTCAAAGGACCGGATTGGCGCTGGGTCGGCCTCGACGACCTCCGCTCTCATCCCCTTTCCTCTCTCAGCACGAAGGCCGCCTGCGCGGCGCGGCGCCACCTCCGGGCATTCGCGGGTTGACGCGAGCGTGGCGAACCGGTATGATTTCGTCATACCGGAGGTTCAGAGTTGACCGTCAAGACCACTCTCAGTTTCACTGACCGCCACCACCGTTTCCTGATACAGAAGGTCAACGACGGGGTCTTCGCCAGCCAGAGCGCCGCAGTGGCGGCCGCCCTCGAACAGATGATCCAGGACGAAACGGAGCGGGAAGTGGCGCTCACCGCACTGGCACGGGAGATCCGTGCGCGCATGCGTACACCGCGTTCGGAGTTCGTCGATCAGGATCAGGCCTTCTCCGCCGCCCGCGCCGCGATTGAAGCGGCTCGCAAGAAGTGAGCTACCAACTCCGTTTCCATCCAGTGGTGGAACGGGATCTCGAGGCCATCGTCCGATGGATTATCGAGCACGCGGGGAGCGAGGCGGCCGACCAAAGACTCCGGGAGATCGAGCAGGCTGTTTCGAGTCTGGCTCACATACCGCACAAGGGAACGGTCCGAGATGAAATCGCACCCGGGCTGCGGGCAATTCCCGCCGGGCGAAGAGCTGTCATTGCGTTCACGGTCGACGACGGGGCCAAGGAGGTCTTCATACGGGCGGTCTCGTACGGGGGCGCCGATTGGGTGGGCCGAAGTCGCTCGCGGAACCGGTAGCCCCTCCCTACGGTCCGTCCGCTGAATCTAGTGTCCTGTCCCACGTAATACCTTACCGATATGCTTGTCTTTCTCGTCGTCGGCTGCGTTGCTCTTCCTCGCGTGGTGCACGCCACTGCTCGTCATCGCGCCTTGCCGACAACAAGAAATCCGGCGCATCTCGGTAAGGTATTACGTGGGACAGGACACTAGCCGCCGGCGCATCCAGGCGTCCGTTCGGGGACGGGCGTCACGCAGCGCACGGGAGCCCACCAAGTCCCGGCGGAGCCGTTCGATGTCCTCGGCCAAGTCGATGTCGTAGGTGCCGGGCACCATGCGGACCCGAAGCTCCAGCTGCCGCGCTCGCGCCAAAGTCTGCTCCAGCACCGACGCCGTGCTCCAGGCGATGCCGCTGAAGAGCCGTTCTTCCGGCCGTCCGAGGCCGATCAGGTAGTATCCACCGTCCTCGGCCGGCCCGAGGATCACGTCGCTCCGGCCCTGTTTCAGTAAATCGCACGCCTTCGTGACCGAAGACGCCCTCAAGGTGGCGATGTCGCTGCCGACCAGGATCACTCGACGGTAACCCACATGGCAGAGGTCCACGAACACGGCGTGCATGCGCTCGCCCAGCGACGCGCCCCGCTGCGGCAACAAGGCGACGCTACGGTCGGGAAGTTGCCGGAAATAGTCCCGGCTGCGCTCGGCGTACGACACCCAAGTATCCCAACGTGTTGAAGGCGCCAACTCGTCCAGGACATCCCGCATCACGCACTCGTAGAACCCGGCCGCCTGCTCCGGATCGAGGGGTGGGCACAATCGGGTCTTAACCCTTCCGGGCACGGGCGCCCGTCCCATGACGGCCAGGGCGGGCTTGAGCGGTTCCGTAAAATGCCCGGCCGGGGCATCTGCGGCGTCACCGGCGTAGCGTGAAGGGAACGATCTGGAACTCACGGAATTTTACCTGTGTCACCAAATCAACTATAAATGATCGCGCTCTTGAAATCGGCCCCTGCCGCTCGTGACCGCACGGCCCGGCCGCTGACGTCTCCGGAAAACGACTCCATGCGCAACTCCTGGAACATTGCGCCGGCCATAGCGCTTGCATGCTGCCTCGCGGGCAGCCAGGTGCTGGCGGCGCCCGCCGCCGAGCTCTGGCCGCGGTGGCAGAAGCACGATGCCGCCGACACCCGTGCCATCGACCACTCGGCGTGGGGGGCGTTGCTCGGGAAATACCTGGCGGCGCCGCATCCGTCCGGGGTGAACCGGTTTCGCTATGGCGGCGTGACCAAGGAGGACAAGGGCGCCCTCGACGGCTACGTCGAGGGGCTGGAGAAATTCCCGATTTCCACCTACGGCCGCGACGTCCAGCAAGCCTACTGGATCAATCTCTACAACGCCCTGACGGTCAAGGTGGTGCTGGAGCACTTCCCGGTGGAGTCCATCAAGGACATCAACCTTTCCTCCGGATTGTTCGGAGGACTTTTCGGCGGCGGCCCGTGGAAGGCCAAGCTGGTGACGGTGGAAGGCGAGAAGATCTCGCTGGACGATATCGAGCATCGCATCCTGCGACCCATCTGGCGAGACAACCGGGTCCACTACGCGGTCAACTGCGCGAGCATCGGCTGCCCCAATCTGCAAGCCGAGCCCTTTACCGTCGGGAACCTGGAGCGGCTACTGGACGGCGGCGCCCGGGAATACGTCAACCACCCCAGGGGCGCGGCGTTCGAGGACGGGCGGCTGCGCGTATCGAGCATCTACGACTGGTTCCAGGCCGACTTCGGCGGCAACACGAAGGGCGTGGTCGAGCACCTCGGGAAGTACGCCGAGCCGCCGCTGCGAAAACGCCTGGAAGAGTATAGCGGCGGCCTCGATCATCACTACGACTGGAGCCTGAACGCGGACCGGTGACACCTGAGGAGAGATCGTTCATGAACCAACGGATCGTCAAGATAGCAGTGGTCGTGCTGGTGGCGGCCCTCATCGCCGCATTCTTCATCTTCGACCTCGGCAGCTACTTCAACCTGGAGTTCATCAAGGCTCAGCGCGATGCCTATCAGGCCTACTACCAGCAAAACCCGGCCGTCACCATCGCGGCCTACGCCGCCGTCTACATCGCGGTGACGGCGCTCTCGCTTCCGGGCGCCGCCATCATGACCCTGCTGGGCGGCGCGCTCTTCGGGGTCATCACCGGCACCATCATCGTTTCCTTCTGCAGCACCATCGGCGCCACCCTGGCATTCCTGGTGGCGCGCCTTCTGCTGCGGGACAGCATCCAGAGCAAGTTCGGAGACAGGCTGGAGACCATCAACAACGGCATCGCCAGGGAGGGCATGTTCTACCTCTTCACCATGCGGCTGATCCCGGCGATCCCGTTCTTCGTCATCAACCTCGTCATGGGCCTCACGCCCATCCGCACGGTGCAGTTCTTCTTCGTCAGCCAGCTCGGCATGTTTCCCGGCACCATCGTCTTCGTCAACGCCGGCACCCAGTTGGCCCAAATCGATTCCCTGGCGGGCATCCTCTCGCCCACGCTGCTGCTCTCGTTCGTACTGCTCGGGCTGTTCCCGCTCATCGCCAAGAAATCCATCGAGCTGGTCAACAAGAGAAGGCAGGCAAAGGCGTCGTAGCGGGGCCCGCAAGCACTGCCGCCCACAAGGAACGGGAGAACCGACTCATGCGCAACATTCCGCAACTGTCGCCGCAGGATGAATACAACCAGGTGCTGGGCTCAAACACCCATCCGGCGGACTGGACCAATCCCACCCCGGCCGGCCGCTACAACCTGGTGGTGATCGGCGCCGGCACGGCCGGGCTGGTGACCGCGGCGGGCGCCGCCGGGCTGGGCGCCAAGGTGGCCCTGATCGAGCGCCACTACCTGGGCGGCGACTGCCTGAACGTCGGCTGCGTGCCGTCCAAGTGCATCATCCGCTCGTCGCGAGTGGTGGCGGAGATCCGCGAAGCCGAGCTGTTCGGCATTGGCTGCCCGGACAACGTCCAGGTGGACTTCGCCGCGGTCATGGAACGCATGCGCCGCATCCGCTCCCACATCAGCCACCACGACTCGGTGAAGCGCTTCAGCGAGCTGGGAGTCGACGTATTCCTGGGCGATGCCAGCTTCACCAGCTCCGACACCGTCGAGGTGGACGGCCAGTCCCTGCGCTTCAAGAAGGCGGTCATCGCCTCCGGCGCCCGGGCGGTGGCGCCGCATCCGCCCATCGAGGGGATCGAGGAAGCGGGCTACCTCACCAACGAAACCGTGTTCTCCCTCACCCAGCGTCCGGAACGGCTTGCGGTCATCGGCGCCGGCCCCATCGGCTGCGAGCTGGCGCAGACCTTCCAGCGCCTGGGCTGCCAGGTGGTGCTGTTCCACAACGGCGACCACATCCTCAACCGCGAGGACGCCGACGCCGCGGACATCGTCCAGCAGCAGTTCCTGCGTGAGGGTATCCAACTGGTGCTCAACAGCACCCTCACCCGCGTGGCCGCGGAGAACGGCCGCAAGGTGGTCCATTACAAGGCAGGCGGCAACGCCGACTCGGTGGCGGTGGACGAGATCCTGGTGGGAGCCGGGCGCGCGCCCAACGTCGACGGCCTCAACCTCGAAGGCGTGGGCGTCGAGTTCCACCCGTTCCGCGGCGTCGTGGTCAACGACTACCTGCAGACCACCAACCCGCGCATCTTCGCCGGCGGCGACGTCTGCATGGACTGGAAGTTCACCCACGCGGCCGACGCTGCCGCGCGCATCATCATCCAGAACGCCCTGTTCTACAAGAGCAAGAAGCTGAGCTCGCTGATCATGCCCTGGGCCACCTACACCGATCCGGAAATCGCCCACGTGGGCATGTACGAACGCGACGCCGAGAGCAAGGGCGTCGCCATCGACACGTATACACGGGAGCTCAAGGAAGTGGACCGGGCGCTGGCGGACGGCGAGGAGGACGGCTTCGTCAAGATCCACGTCGCCAAGGGCAAGGACAAGATCGTCGGCGGGACCATCGTCGCCCGGCACGCCGGCGAGATGATCAGCGAGATCACCCTGGCCATGGCCGGGAAGGTGGGCCTCGGCACCATCGCCAACGTCATCCACCCCTACCCCACCCAGGCCGAAGCCATCAAGCAGACCGGCGACGCCTTCAACCGTACCCGGCTGACGCCCACGGTCAAGAAGATCTTCCAGCGCTGGCTGGCGTGGAACCGGCGGTAGGAGGTTGTTGAAAGACTCCGTCTGGCGCCCTTCGACTTCGCTTCGCTACGCTCAGGGCGAACGTTTGGGTCAGAAACCCCGTTCGCCCTGAGCGTAGCGAAGCGAAGTCGAAGGGCGTCGGCGCGCTACTTCGCCTTCAGCCGCCGGCCCAGCGCGATCAGGAACATGACGCTCTTGCCGGCGGCGTGGGGCGAGAAGAAGTCGATTACGTCGTCGTCGAAGAAGGTCAGCCCGGAAGCGCCGAACCCCTGGGCGTAGGCCGCCAGGTAGAGGCGGCCGGCGGTGATGGCGGCTTCCATCTGCGCCAGCCGGTAACCGCGGTTGCCGTAACGCTGGAGCACCGGATCGAGGTCGGTCAGGAAGTAGACATTGACGCTGGCATCGTGGGGAATCTCCTGTCCCAACCCGAGAAAGCCGGCTTCCCTGCGGAACTCCCCTTCCTTCAAGAGCTGCAGGCTTCCCCGGCCGCTGTCCAGGACGTAGGTGCCGGGCGTGGCGCCGTCGACGTTGTTGACGATGAGGTAGAGTTGGTTGAGCGGCCGTGAACCGTCGGTGTCGACGTCCGTAGCCACGCCGCGGGTGGCGTAGTGCAGGGCGTTGGACAACTGCGTGAGCGTAATCGCCTCGTGGGAGAAGCGCCGGGTTGAGCCCCGGCGCACGATCACCTGTTCGACGCCGGCGGCGGGAAGCGACGCCGCGGGCTCGATTTCCAGGGCCAGTTCATTCATCGGGGTTGCGCCGGCGTCCGCTTCGGATGTCCCGGCAGTCACGGCCTCGTCCGCTTCCCTCTCGCGCCAGCGCCGGGCCTCGGCGCCGCTCTCAAGGATCGAGGCCGCGTGCATCTCGCGGATGGCGGGGTAGTCCACCTCCCGGCGGGACAACGGCCGCGTGGCGTAGTCCAGGGGCGGCAATGCCTCGGCGGAAGGCGCCGTGGCCGGCTCGGTCCGGCCCACCGGCACCAGACACATGGCCGCCTCCTTGTCCGGATTCAGCCCCAACAGATGGTTCACCGGGCCGTCGGCGAAGCCCATCACCGTGCGCGCCGTGATGTCCCGGGCCGAGGCCGCCGCAAGGCAGTTGGCCAGGATGGTGCCGCCGTCCCAGAAGCAGTGGCGGTAGGCGCGGTCGCGGTACTTCCAGCTGTTGCGCCAGAACGTGGAGGCGAAAACCAGAACAGCGGGGGCGCGGGGCACCGCGGGCTCGCCGCCGCTGGCCTCCACCAGCGCGCCGCGATGGTCGCCCGCCCTCAGCAGTGTCAGGGCGAAGCGCTCGGGCGCGAAATGGTAGACGCCCGCGTCCAGATCGGCCAGCGGTCCGGCGACCACGTAGACATCGATGTGGTACAACGCGCCCGTGCACGCGGCCGCCCGAAAGAGCATTTCGCCGCCGAAATAGCGGCGGCGGCGGGTGACGCCGGCGCAGAGGAACAGCAGCTCGCCGAGCTCCTGCCGGGTGACCTGCCGCTCGCCTTCCGGGGTCGACCGGGATATGGCCTCGAGCGTGGGAACGCCGGACGAGCCCAAGTGCTCCTCCAACGGCAACGAGTCAAGGCTCTCGTAGACCTTGAAGGGGTGCGGCTGGTTGTCCCAGTCGAGATAGTGCGGGCCGCTGCGGATGCTCACGGGGGAGTGCTTCGTCCTCTCGTGATAGTCCTGGGCGGCTGTGATGTCTCGATTACCCATGGCGCTTCGCGTATCCCCTGTGGAGGCCTGACGACGGCAACCCGGACCGTCACACGGCGATCTGCCAGAAGTGCTTGACCAGCGTCCCCAGGGTATAGGTCACAGCCACCGCCACGGACACCAGCAAAAGGTTCTGAAGCACCCGGTTGCGCACCTCCATGCCGGACATGAACGACAGCAACATGGTCACAAGGGCCACCATCGCGCCTCCCAACACGATCGACCACAGCGGACTGGCCGCGCCCAGGAGCACCGGCAGGATCGGGCACAGCGCGCCCAGAAAATAGGACGCGGCCACCGCGGTGGCCGCCACCAACGGACGCGTTTCCTCGGCTGCCCCGGCGTCGGGGTCGAAGAAGTTACGCTTGGCGTTCTCGATCCTCTGGACCTCGAGCTGGGACCGCGATGAGGCCAGCACGCCGGCCGCCATGGAGATGGCGCCGGCCACGGCCACGGTGAGGCTGGCGACCAGGACATAGACAGGATCTCCGAACGCGGCGTAGAAGCCGCTGACGCTGCCCAGCACCTCCACCAGGCCGTCGTTGAGCCCAAGGAAGATGTCGCGGACCCGTTCCGCGTTGAGCCGCCTGCCGGTGAGGTCGGCGACTATCTCGTCTTCGTGTCCGAACTCGTCCCGCAGGATGGCCTTGATCCGGGGCCCCTGCGGCGTGTCCTTGTACTGGTCCCAGAGGGTCCAGTACTTCTTGATCCCGTAGATCTCGATGGCTTCGAGGATGAGGAACGTCATGCCGACGCCGAAGAACCGCCGCAGGAGGATGAAGAAGGCCAGTTTGAGCCGCTGGAGCCGGCCGAGAGATACGTCCTTGAGCCCCGCCATGTCGGCCCAGAAGTTGACGTGTCCCTGCTCCACGTTGACGAGCCGCGAAAGCGTGTTGTGGACCTCGCCGGTCTCCAGGTCGCGGAGCTTGACGTACAGGGCCAGGTCGAAGGCCTCGTCACGCGCCGCCTTCGCGATGAGCCGGTGCTCCTGGGGCTCGGTCACGACGCCTGTCCCAGGGCCTTGCGCCGGGCCTCGGCGGGGTCGCAGTCGGAGCCCCGGTCCCGGGTGATGAGAGAGCGCAGGCTCTCGGTGTGGTCGAGCCATGCCGCGCGCACCGCCTGGGGTACCTGGAACTCGTCGAGGGTCTCTCGCAGGATCTGCAGCCGGCGGGCGAACTGCCCGCCCATGATGGGATGGGGTGCGTGGGCCTGCTCCAGGGGACGGCCCTCGTACTCGATGTCCGCGCCGAGCACGCGCGCGGTGAACTGGAACTCCAGCAGCTTGATACGGTTGCGGTCTGCGTTGCGGAAGAAGAAGCCGATCATGAGGTCATCGAAGATTCGGTCCACGAAGACATCGATGACCTCACGCAGGCGCTCCGCGCCTATCTCTTCATAAAGGGAGGGCGTCGGGGTGTCTCCCGGAGCCTACCCCTCGCCGGGATTGAGCAGCGCGTCCAACTCGCCCCGCTCGTGCAGCTCGTGAACGATGTCGCAGCCGCCGACGAACTTGCCGTCGATGTAGACCTGCGGGATGGTAGGCCACTTCGAGTATTGCTTCACCCCCTCCCTGACGGCGGGGTCCGACAACACGTCGAAGCTCTCGAACTGGGCGTTGTGGGCGCGCAGGATCTCCACCGTGTGGGCCGAGAAACCGCACTGCGGGAAGTTCGGCGACCCCTTCATGAAGACCATCACCCGGTTGTTCTTCACCTGCTCTTCGATCCTGCTGATAACGTCATCGGCCATGGCTTCGCTCCTTCACTGGTTTCTCATCGGCGCCCGCTTCATGAGTTCGGGCGATCCGTCAAACCTCGACCTCGATGTCGGACCCTTCCACGCGGACGTTGAACGTGTCGACGCCCACATCCGCCGGAGGGCCGGAGGCCGCCCCCGTGGTGATATCGAAGAATGCACCGTGCCACGGGCACTGAACGTCCTTGCCCATCACCTCTCCCTCGGAGAGCGGCGCGCCGCGATGCGTACAGAAGTCGTCGATGGCGTAGAATGTCCCGTCCAGGTTGAACAGAGCGACCTTCCGTCCGTTCACCTCCACCAGCTTGGGTTTGCCGGGTTCCACCTCATCCGTGGTCGCGACCTTGACGTACGCCATGCAATCCCTCCCTCTAGCGGGCCGCGGCTGCCGCCGAGCCCTTGACCAGCCAGCGCTCCCGCATCACCTTGTCCTGAATCCGCAAAAGCCCCTCGGTCAGGGCCTCGGGGCGGGGCGGACACCCGGGAACGTAGACGTCCACCGGCACGATCTTGTCCACTCCCTTGCACACGGAATAGGCCATCTGGAAGAGGCCCCCGCAGTTGGAACAACTCCCCATGGAGATGACGTACTTGGGATCGGGCATCTGGTCGTAGAGCAACCGCGTGCGCTTGGCCATCTTGTAGGTCAGCGTCCCGGCCACGATCATCAGGTCCGACTGGCGTGGCGTCGCCCGCGGCACGCAACCGAACCGGTCCAGGTCCGCCCGGGGTCCACCCGTCTGCATGAGCTCGATGGCGCAGCAGGCCAGCCCGAACAACATGTACCACTGGGACGAGGCCCTGCCCCAGTTCAGCAGATCGTCGACCCGGGTGGTAAAGACCGTCTCGGGAAGACTGTTGGTAATCGGCATCGGAACCTCCTGGCTGGGAACGCCGCCGGATCGCGGGGTTGACAGCGCTGTAACACACAAGTGCCAGTAAAGATAGACTACCAAGATAGACTACCGCGATGCGCCTTTCAAGTGCGCGTACGGTTCACGGCCGTGGTTGCGTTGCAAACGCTCGTCGGGTCCCCTATGACTGAAATATGCGGATTTGCACCCTCCTGCCGAGCGCCACGGAGACTGCCTTCGCCCTGGGCTTGGGCGACTCGGTGGTGGCTGTCAGTCACGAGTGCGACTTCCCTGCTGCGGCCAGGGAGAAGCCCGTGGTGGTCCGCGGCAGCATCGACTCCGACAACTCCACGAGCCGCGAGATCGACGACCTGGTGCAGCAGCGATTGAGCGGGGGCGAGGGCCTGTACAGCCTCGACCTCGAGCTTCTGCGGCGCATCAACCCCGACCTCATCATAACCCAAGGGCTGTGCGACGTCTGCGCAGTGGGCTACGACGACGTCATGGCCGCCGCCGGCTCGCTGAGGCCGTCGGCCAGGGTGCTGTCGTTGTCGCCGGGCTCTCTCGGAGAAGTATTGTCGGACATCGCACGGGTGGGGAACGCAACCGGGACCCCGGAGCGGGCGGAGGCCCTGGTCGACACCCTCCAGAAACGGGTGGAACGCGTCGCGGGCGACGTGCCGCGGGACCGCCCCAGGCCGAAGGTGGCCTGTCTCGAGTGGCTGGACCCCTTGTATGCCGCTGGCCACTGGGTGCCGGAGATGGTCGAGTTGGCGGGCGGAATCGACGTGCTGGCGGCAAAACACGAGCCTTCGGCCCGGGTGTCCATGGAAGCCATGGTGGAAGCGGCACCCGAGGTGATGGTGCTTATGCCCTGCGGATTCGACGAGAGCCGGACCCGCAAGGAGTGGGAGCCGCTGAAAGACCTCCCCGAGTGGCAGGGGATTCCCGCCGTCGCCAACGGACGCGTGTTCGCCGTCGACGGCTCCAAGTACTTCAACCGGCCCGGTCCCCGGCTGGTGGACGGACTGGAGATCCTGGCGCGGCTCATTCATCCGGAGCAGCTCGGAACTTCCTGAGCCCATGTTCACGCGACTCCTGCTGCTGTTCACCGTGGTTCCGCTGGTGGAGCTGTACCTTCTCATCGAGGTGGGCTCGATCATCGGCGGCCTCAACACCATCCTCCTGGTGCTCGTCACCGGTGTCGTGGGGGCATTCCTCGCCAAGCTGGAAGGGCTGCGGACTCTGGGGCAGATCCAGCGAAACCTGAGCCAGGGCATCGTTCCGGCGGAAGAGATGCTGGACGGCGTGATCATCCTGGTGGCCGGCCTCCTGTTGATCACTCCGGGAATACTTACCGACGCCTTCGGTTTCCTGATGCTCATCCCGACCACCCGGAACGCGTTCAAGCGCTGGCTCCGGCGGCGCTTCGACCGGGCGAGCGCGCGCGTCCGCATCTACACCCAAGGCGGGCCGGGTCATTTCTGACGCACCCGACGCCGTCACGTCGGAGCCACCGGCGTCGGATGGCCGGGAGCTGCTGCGACTGGCCGTTCCCGCTTCGCTGGCCATCGCCAGCGAGCCGGTCCTGAACATCGCCGACACCGCCATGATCGGCCACCTGGGGGTGGAGCCGCTCGCCGCCAAGGCCATCGCCACGAGCCTCATCGGCGCGGTCGTCTGGATATTCGCGTTCCTTATCTTCGGCACCACGAGCCTCGTGGCCAGCCAGTACGGCTCGCGCAACTACGCGGCCTGCGGCGAGATCTTCCGGCACGCCCTGGTGCTCGGTGTCGGCGGCGGGCTCGCGGTAGCCTCCCTCCTGTTCCTGTTCGCCGGCGAACTCTATGCCCTCATGGGAGCCACCCCGGCAGTGGCCGCCCAAGGAGTCCCCTACTTCCGCATCCGCTGCGCCACCATCCCGATGCTCTTCTCCATCTATGCGGCGGTAGGCTTTCTGCGGGGCATCCAGAACACGTTCTCGCCCATGCTGGTGGCGTTCCTCATGAGCGGCGTCAACATCGTGCTGGACTACGCGCTGATCTACGGCGGTTTCGGGTTTCCGGCGCTGGGCCTGCGGGGCGCGGCGGTGGCGGCGGTGGCCGGACACGCCTTGGGCATCTTGTTGTACATGCGGCTCCTGTTCTTCTCGGACTACACGGGCCCCTACCAACTGAAGAGCCGGAGGCTTCACCTGCGCCGGTTCCGCAACATTTCCAGGATCGCCGGACACCTGGCCGTGCGCACGGCCGGGCTCAGGCTTTCGCTGGTGTTCGCTACCGCCATGGTGGCGCGCATGGGGCCGGTGTACCTGGCCGCCTACGAGATCGTCTTCCAGCTCTTCATCTTCTGCTCTGACACCATCGACGGTCTGGCGGTGGCCGGGCAGACGCTGGTGGCGCGGCACCTGGGAGCCGGCGACGCCCGCCGGGCCCGGCGGCTCGGCCGCATGCTGGTGATCTGGGGCTGCGCCGGCGGCGCGGTCTTCGGAGCGGCTTATCTGCTGCTCCAGGAACCGCTCCTGGCACTCTTCACCTCTTCGGCGGCCGTGGCGGAACTGGCCCGCAGCGAGGCCTTCCTGCTGCTGATCTTGCTCCAGCCCCTCAACGGCATCGTCTTCGCCCTGGACGGCTTCATCCTGGGCGCCCATGACACCCGCTTTCTCATGTGGGCCATGCTGGCAGGCGGTCTTTTGCTGTTCGTCCCTCTGACAGGCATGTCCTTCTACCTGGGGCTGGGGCTCTTCGGAGTCTGGGGCGGGTTCAGCCTGTTCATGCTTCACCGGCTCGTTGCCAACTTGTGGCGTCTGTCGAGCGGGCGGTGGGAAGGCGCGTTCGCCGGTTACCATGCGTCCCGGGGCGGTTGAGAGGCCCCGCTCTCGCTTGCTTTTCCGCCCACGCCGGGATATGGATCGGCTGGCTGGAACGGGGGCGCCGCGCAACCGGCGCGGCTGGTGTCATCCCGTGCAGGAACCGCACACAAGGAGGAACACATCATCATGGCGGATGTCGCTATCGTAACCGGAGGGGCGGGCGGTCTGGGGTCCTCGGTCTGCGCCGCGCTGGCGGAGGACGGGCTTCGGGTCGTGGTCGCCGATTACAACGGGGAGGGGGCCCAGGCCCTCGCCGCCAAGCTCAAATCCGAAGGCCGGGAGGCGCTGGGGGTGGGCGTGGACGTGGGCGACAAGCAAAGCGTCGAGGCCATGATCCAGAGCGCCGTGGACGCCTACGGACAGCTCGACCACCAGATCAATTTCGCCGGCCTCATGGGCCGCTTTTCCATCGCCGACATGACCGAAGAGGAGTGGGACCGGGTGATCCGTGTGAACCTGCGGGGTGTCTTCCTGTGCAGCCAGGCCGCCGCGACGGTCATGCGCTCGCGCAAGCAGGGGCGGATCATCAACGTCGCCTCGGGCAGAGGCGTCGCCGGGGCACCCTACTCCGCCCACTACTCCGCCTCCAAGGCAGGCGTCATCGCCTTCACCAAGTCCATGGCGGTGGAGGTGGCGTCGGACAACATCCTGGTGAACAATCTCTGTCCGGGCCGCACGGAGACGCCCATGGCCCGGGCCGGCTACACCGAGGAGCAATGGGCGGCCATCAAGGCCGTGGAGCCGTTGCAGGGCGGGCTCACCCAGAAGGACGAGATCACGGGTCTGGTGCGCTACCTCGTGTCGGACGCGGCGCGCTTCATCACCGGCCAGACGTTCCTGTTGCGGACGCCGTAACCGGCAGGGACGCGGAGTCATTATTCACTGAATTTTGGAGGTGACATGTCACAGGTCGTGGTGGTAACCGGCGGCGCCGGCGGCATCGGATCGGCCATCTGCCGCGCGCTGGCGCAGGACGGGCACAGCGTGGTGGTGGCCGACTTCAACGGCGAGGGCGCGCAGGCCCTGGTAGCGGACATCGAAAAGGACGGCGGCCAAGCCCTGGCCGTGGGCGTGGATGTCGGCGACAAGGCCAGCGTGGACGGCATGATCGCGGCGGCCATCGACAAATACGGACACATCGACGTGCAGCTCAACGCCGCCGGAGTCATCAAGCGCTGCCCGGTGCTGGAGATGCCGGCGGAGGAATGGGAGCGGGTGATCCGGATCAACCTCACCGGTCTTTTCCTTTGCTCCCAGGCGGCAGGAAAGCACATGGCCGAGCGCAAGGCGGGACGGATCATCAACGTCGCCTCCGGACGGGGCGTCACGGGCCAGCGGCTGGGCTCCCACTACGCCGCATCCAAGGGCGGAGTGATCACCTTCACCAAGACCCTGGCCATGGAGCTGGCGCCCTACAACGTCACCGCCAACGCCATCGGTCCCGGCGCCACCGAGACCGACATGGCGCGGGCGGGCATGTCGGAAGAACAGTGGACCCTCAAGCAGTCCACATCTCCGCTCATGGGGGGCTTTACGCAAAAGGACGAGATCACCGGGCTGATCCGTTACCTGATATCCGACGCAGCGCGCTACATCTCGGGACAGCTCTTCCTGCTGCGCACGGCGTAACACCGGAGTCCTTTCCGGGACGGCACTGAACGGAGACCGGAGGCCATGCACACCGAGAACGCCATGAGGGCCGTGTATGCCATCCTGATGGTGGTCATCGGCTTCGTCATCCTCGTTCCGGTGCTGGCGCTGGTCTTCGGCAGCTTCTGGTCGGCCTCGCCCGTGGCCCCGGGACACGTCACCCTGGCCAACTGGATCCGCGCCGTCACCATCAGCATCCCCGCGGACATCCCCACGCTGGTCTTCAACTCTCTGGTCTTCGCCTTCATGACGGCCGCCATCTCCGTCGTGCTGGGCGTCACCATGGCGTTTCTGGTCGAGCGCACCGACATGCCCTACGGCCGGGTGTTCGCCAAACTCGGCATCGTGCCCCGGGCCTTTCCCGTGATCATCGCCGCGCTGGCCTGGATCCTGCTCCTGAGTCCGCGCGTCGGCGTCCTCAACGTCCTGTTCCGGGAGGTCTTCGGCACCAACCTGTTCAACATCTACTCGTTCCCGGGGATGATCTTCATCATGGTGCTCTACGAGTCCCCGATCGTGTTCCTGATCGCCCTGAACGCCTTCCGGCTCATGGACCCGTCGCTGGAAGAACAGTCCATCGCCTGCGGCAACACGGTCATGGGGACGCTCCGCCGGGTGACCCTGCCGGTGCTGCGGCCGCTGATTCTCTCGTCGTTCCTGCTGGTCTTCGTCATCGGCCTCATCACCCTGGAGGTGCCCATCCTCATCGGCGCCCCAGGCGGGATTTTCGTCTTCACCTCCGCCATCTTCAACCTCATCGCCTCGGACTACCAGTCGCTGATCTACTACAACACCGCCGCGGCGCTGGCGATGATGATCATCCCCCTGAGCCTGCTCTCGCTGTTCCTCTACCGCCATCTGGTAAGGAGGGCGGAAAGCTTCGTCACGGTCACCGGCAAAGCCAGACCCGAGAACGTCCACCGGCTGGGGCTCTGGCGCTACGTGGCGCTGGTTTGCTGCTCCCTCTACTTCGCCGTGGTGATCGTGCTGCCGGCAGTGGTGATCGTGTTGCTTTCCTTCTCTCAGTTCGTGGTGTCCCCCAGCCTGCGCCTGCTCACCGAGCTCACCCTCATCCACTGGAACGCCACCTTCGAGGACGTCGTGTTCTGGCGCGCGCTGGGCAACACCCTGTTCCTGTGCTTCGCTGGGGCCACCGCCACGGTCATCATCGCCCTCGGGGTCGGCTATCTCCTGGTGCGTAGCGGCGTCAAGCTCAAGGGCCCCATCGAGGCCGCCGCCATGCTGCCGCTGGCCTTCCCCGGCACCATCCTGGCGGTAGGCTTCGTGTGGGCCTACATCCGGACGCCGGTCTACGGCACCCTGTGGATCCTGCTGCTCTACTTCATCGGCAACTACCTGCCGTTCGCGCTGCGGACCCTGAGCCCGTTCCTGTTCCAGTTCCACAAGGAGTTCGAGGAAGCATCCTGGACCTCGGGCGCCAGTGCCCTCGGCACCATCGTGCGCATCGTCATCCCGTTCCTCCGCGGCGGACTCTTCTCGGTGTGGATCCTGCTGTTCCAGATTTACCTGCGGGAATTCGCCGGCGCCGTCATCCTGTTCACCTACGGCAACGAGGTGCTCTCCACCCTCCTCTTCCAGCGCGCCTTCGACGAGGGCCAGTTCGGCATCGGCGCCGTCATCGGCGTGCTGATGCTGTTGATGTCGCTGGGGCTGCACCTGTTGGTGTCGCGGCGGGAGGGGTAAACGGCCCCGTTTGCAGAGTCCCCCACGACCGGGGGGGACCCTGTCTCAGGTTGCTCGGAGAAACTCATGAGTATTTTACGGTACACCCGAAAATACTCATGGAGCGGCTACACCCTGGCCGCCACCCAGTCGTGCATGAACGGGAAGATCTCGGCGTGGTTGTCGTAGGAGCAGTGGACCGCGCCGGGCTCGCCGGTGCGGAGGAAGCGTAGCTCCTTCTCGCACTTGGCTTCCTCGTAGGTTTGGTGGGCGCAGCGCGGGTCGGTGATGATGTCGTCCTCGCCGTGGAGGATGAGTAGCGGGCACTCGACCCTCTCGATGCTGCCGGCAAGGGTGAACTGGCCCAGGCGGTGGCGGACCTCGTCCTCGTTGCTCGATCCCGTGATCCAGCGGAACTGTCCCCTCAGGGGCTCGTAGAACTCGTAGATGTCGCGATAGCAGTCGTAGGGGCCGAAGTGCGACACGCAGCACTTGACGCGCCTCTCGTATGCGGCGGCGCGGGTCACGTAGTAGCCGCCCATGCTCATGCCCATGAGGGCGACCCGGTCCATGTCGACGTCGCCCCGGGTTTCCAGGTAGTCCACCATGGCTGTAATCGGCCGCTCGAAGTCGGGGATGGCCAGGCTGTTGCGAAGCCTCAGCATCCCGCCACGTCCGGGGCCGTCGACAATCAGCAGGGCCAGACCCCGTTTCGCCGCCTCGGGCCCGCCGACGAAGTAGACCTCCTCGGCGGTGGAGTCCGCGCCGCCGGTGAAGATCAGCACGGGCGGCTTCGCGCCGGCGCCGGCCGGGGCGTGGAAAAAGTAGCCGGGCATGGAGGTGTCCTCGTAGGGCACCTCCACGCGCTCGATGCCGGGCGAGAGCTCCGCGGCCGCCTGAAAGCTCCCGGCGGACTTCCGGTAGGTGGGGATCTTTCGGTCGTCGGTGAAGGGCAGCAGGAACTCGGCCACCCGATAGTAGTTGGAGGCGCGCAGGAAGGCCTTGAGGGCACTCTCCGGATGGCCGGTGGCTTGTTGCTCGCGACCGCGGGCGGCTACCCGTTCCGCGGTTTCAAGCCACTCGGCGTGCCAGCTCTCGATGTCGCCGGACTTGATTCGCTGTGTCGTGCGATAGATCTCGTTGAACTCGCCGCCGCCGTAGTAGCTCTCGGCCAGCAGCCGGATGCACGCGAAGGACCAGCTTCGGTTCCCGGGAAAGAATTCGAACATGGCCCTTCGCGTCGTTCCGGCGCCGCCCTTTCAAGCTATTGATAGAGCTTCTGGATGCGCGCCTTCCACTTGTCGCCGTTCTGGCTCACCTCGCGGGCGATGACCTGCGGGGACGGGTCGAAGAACTTCACGCCCGTCAACTCCTTCTTGAGCGCGTCCAGGGGCTCCACGGTCTTGTCGACGGCGAGCAGGCCTTCGTCCCTGAAGATGTTCTGGCCCTCAGAACTCACCAAGAAGTCGACGAAGAGCTTGGCCGCGTTGGGATGAGGCGCCTTCCCGTGGATGGCCGCCATGTTGGGCCACCAGATGGCCGGCTCCCGGAAGGTGGAGTAGCCCAGGTCGGGATAGCTTCGGCCGAACGTGTAAGGCGTGTAGGGCAGCGTGAAGATGCCCAGGGCAAACTCCTTCAGGCCCACCGCCGCGTGAAGCTGTCCCCACTTGGGCTCGTACCGTGCGACGTTGGCCTTGAACTTCGTCCAGTAGTCGGCCCACTTCTCTTCGTTCTCTCCGAACCACGAGTAGAAGGAGGCGATATGCACGAGGTAGTTGGAACCCAGCCACGGCGTGCGCGAGATGATCTTTCCCTTGTACTCGGGCTTGAGCAGATCCTGAATGCTTCGGGGAGCGTTCTCCGGCGAGACCAGCTTCTTGTTGTAGGACGCCCCCACCACGTGGTTGAACAACGGGATCTGGTTCCATTCCTTGGGGAGAGGCTTCATGGCATGGGCCACTCTTTCGTATCCCGCGGGCTTGTAGGGCATGGTCAAATGGTTCAGACCGCTCAGCGGTCCGGGCGAGGTGGCGAAAACGTCGATGGCGAAAATGCCCGCCTGCGATTCCTGGCTCACCTTGCGGAGAATGTCGGGTGCTCCGGGGTAGGTGCCCTCCACCTTGATGCCGTACTTCTTCTCGAAGGCCTGGGCGGCCTTCTTGTAGCTGGAGAAGATGATGACCCGCAGCTTGCCTTCCTTCTTGGCCGCGGCTATCAGCTCCGCGCTCGACGCCAGCGCCATGCCGGACAGGCACAGGGTGAAGCCGAGCACGAGCGCCATGGTCTTTGCAATCATGCTTCGCATTGGAACCTCCCTTAGAGATCGAGATTTGTCGCCCACACTATAAATCCAAACGGTGGGCGTCAAGCCCCAACCGTCGGGAGCGGCCGGCTACGACACAAACGCCGTCGACAGATCCACCCGTCCCTCCAGTCGCCCGGTCTCGACCAGCATGTCCATGGTGGCTTCCGCCTCCTTGCGCTCGGTGTCGGTGAAGGTGAACTCGATCTTGGGGTAGCCGGCGGAGGCCAGGATGTCCTGCTTGTCGCCGCCGTACTTGGCGATGAAGCGGTCGGCCACCTCCTCGAGGTGGGCGTCGCTGTAGGCGATGGACTTGCGGCAGGCGTCGAGGATATGGCCGGCGAACTCCGGATGCTCCTGCAACAGGTCCTCGCGGGTGGCGAGCATGTGCTTGATGATCTCCGGGAGGCCGTGCAGGCCGCGCCAGGCGTCGCCGTCGGTGTAGAGGCAGCGGACATCGGGGTCCTTCTCGCCGTGCCAGAAGACCTGGTCGATGAGCGTCACGGCATCGGCCTTGCCCTCCTTGAGGATCGCGATGAGCTCTTCCTGTGGATGGGATTCCCAGCGGATGGTGGAGTCGTCCACCTTGTAGTGCTTGCGCAGGAGGAAGCAGTGCATGGCGTGGGGATCGGAGTGGTGGCTGGCAATGAGCCGTCCTTCCAGGTCCTTGGGGGTCTGCACCGGTCCGTCCTTGAGCACGAAGACGCCGTTGCCCTTGGAGGTGGACTTCCACTCCGTGGACAGCCCGACGATTGGAGCGCCGCCGAGCTTGCGCTTGAGGAAGTTGGGCAGATAGATGTTTGCGAACGCCACCTCGCCCCGGATCAGCACCTCTTCGAGCTCGTGGCTCGGCGGGTCGGCCACCTCGATGACCTTCAGGTCGAAGCCCTCGGGCTTCACGATGCCCTCCCCCAGGGCGAAGTAGGTGCGGTACATGCAGAAGCGGTTGCGGTAGTGTGCCAGCGTCAGTTCCATGGGGCCTCCTCGCGGCGGCGCACCATGCACCGCCGACTCCAAACGGAAGCGGGCGGCCCGCGGCCGCCCGCTACTAACCATGCCGCTCCGGGATCAGTCCAGGCCGAGCTCCGCGCGGGTCTTGCTGCAGATGTCCAGGGCCGCCAAGGCGTAGACGCTGCTGCAACGCTCCATGTTCCTGATACCCACGCCCCGGCGGGTGCCGGACGGCCGGTCCCATTCCGCGCCGGTCTCCTGCTCGTCCGGGTCCACCAGGTGGGTGCCGAAGCCGGCGCCGTAGGTGATCACCGACACGCCGTACTGATTGATGCGCGAGCCGTCGCTGGTGATGCCGTAGCGCACCGGCTCGGAGAACTCCATGTCCTTGCCGTTGTTGACCTCCTTGTGGGCCGCGCCCATGGCCTGGACCACGTAGTCGGTCTCGGGGATCTCGTAGCCGTCGGTGGTGAGGTAGAGCTTCACCTTGGTGTCGATGTCCCCTTCCCTGGCGGCAACGGCCGAGGCGACCTTCTCCAGCTCCCGCTGGATCTTCATGGTGGGCACGTGGGGCAGCGTCTTGACGATGACGTAGATCTTGCAAATCGGGTTGGTGCCGGGCTTGAAGGGATTGCCGCCGTCGATGGCGCCGATCTGCACGGTGGGGAGCATGAAGGGATGCGGGAACTGTTTCTGGTAGTCCGCCTCCCACGCCTGGATCGCCTTGGCTACCTCGAACGCCTTCATGACGAAGGTCTTGGCCGGACCTTCCACGGTCACCTCGGCCCATGCCAGGCCGGCGTTGCCGATCTGCATGCGCAGGCCGGTGGGCTCGCCGATGATGCACATGTCGGCGGTGACGCCGTGGTCCATCAGGTAGCGGGCCCCCACGCCGGCGCCGCGGTAGCTCTTGCCATGGAACCGGTTGACCTGCGCCTTCTCGATCTCGCCCACCACGCCGGAGATGATGATGTCGCCCTTGAGCTCCGCCCCGGCCTTGACGAGCATATCCACCGCGGTGATGTAGCAGGGGAACGCGCACTTCATGTTCACCAGGCCGCGGCCGTAGACCCGGTCTTCCGTGACCCGGGTCGGTTCGGGGTTGTCGAAGTGGTCCATGTGCCCGTTGAACATGAGCGCCGGCCCTTCGCCGGAGCCCCTCAGGGTGCCGATGACGTTGGGCCGTCCTTCCTCCACCTCCTGGTATTCCACCTCCATGCCCAGGCGCTCGAACTCGCGCCCGAGATATTCCGCCACCGGCGCTTCCTCACCTGTGATCGTAACGATATCGGCAAGGTCCCGCGTCATCTCCACCAAGTGGGCGCGGTCGAGTTGTGCCAACACGTGCTTGCTGTCCATGTAATCGATCCTCCTCAGTCTTTCTCGTGCCTTAGTGACAGAGAATTAATGCAATACCTAAGATACGTCGGCGATGGCCCGTCGTCGAAGACGTGTCCCAAGTGGGCGTCGCAGACGCTACACAGCACCTCTACCCGCCGCATGCCGTAGGAATGGTCTTCCTTGGTCGCGACGTTGTCCTCGTCCACCGGCGCCCAGAAGCTGGGCCATCCGGTACCCGATTCGAACTTGGTGGCGGCGTCGAACAGGTTCGCGCCGCAGCAGACGCAACGGTAGACGCCGGGCTCCTTGGAGGCGTGGTACTTGCCCGTGAACGGGCGCTCCGTGGCCTGTTTGCGCGTCACCAGAAACTCGTCGTCGGTGAGTTGTTGCCGCCACTCTTCATCGGTCTTGACGACTTTGTCCTTCATCCAACGCGATCCTCCAACTCCTAACCATATAGGCCTTTGACGCCCAGAATGCGAATCCGCCCCCGCCTCACTTCACGATCAGCAGCGCCGTGCCGAGCACGATGGCGACGGCGCCCACCGCGACCTTCCAATTGATCGACTCGTGGGCCTGCAGGAAGACCCACGACACCAGCAGCACGAAGAGCGGCCGAGACTGCGCGATGGGCTGCACCACCACCACCGGCGCATACTTGAGGGCGAAGTACCCGCAGGTGGTGCCGATGGCCGAGACCAAGCCCACCAGCCAGATGTAGCGCCAGTGCCGGGACGTCCAGTCGGCGACGCTGCGCAGCGGCCGGTTGGAGATGGCGGGCAGGAAACTCGGCAGCGCAATGAGGCTGGCGTAAAAGTTGGCTCCGAGAGGCGACGAGAACTCGTGCACCACCACCCGGGTCAGGGCCGCGGACACGGCCATGGCAAGGGCGCTGCCCAGGGCGAAGGCCATACCGGCGACATATCGTCTCCAGGTCTGGCCGGCGCTGCCCTGCACGCGGCTCATGGCCACCAGCACGCAGCCGCCTACCACGAGGACCGCCCCGGCCGTCAGAAGATATGTCAGGTTCTCCGCGAGAAAGAACACGCCGATGAACATGGCGAAGAACACGTTGGTGGCGCTGAAGCTGCTGGAACGCGCCGCGCCGATATACTTGATGGCGGTGAACAGCGTGGTGCGGCCCACGGTGATGCGGAGGATCCCGGCCAGCCCGATCACGAAGAGGGGCCATCCCCAGCCCGGAAAACCCGCGTGGAGGTCGCCGTTCAGCAGAGCGGCGACGGTCAGCACCACCAGCCCGGTGAAGGCCGTGGCCGCCGTTCCCAGCACCGGATCGATGTCGTGGGTGGCCATGCGGCCGAAGATATCCCGCAACGCCAGGAAAAACGCCGTGCCCAGGGCATAGACGATGGCGATGTCCATGACGGTTAGGTGTAGCACGCCGGACCGGATTCGTAACCCGGCGTCAGGTTGATCGGGCCAACCGAAACGGCTATACCCCTCCCAACTCAACTCGCCGCCGGGAGCCGTTATGAATTTCGAGGGCACCATTACCGTGGAGCACCCCAGGGACGCCGTCTGGGACTTCGTGCTGGATATCGACAAGTTCTCGGCCTGCATGCCGGGCCTCGACTCCATCGACAAGATCGACGACACCACCTTCGACGGCGTCATCAGCGCCAAGGTGGGGCCCATGTCGGGCAAGTTCAACTTCCGCTCCACCATCACCGACAGCAACCCCAAGGAAGCCCTCACCGTCAAGATCGAGGGCAACGACTCCGTCACCAAGAGCACGGTGGTGGCCGGCGTGGACGCCAGCATGGACGAGCCCCGGGAGAACTGCACCGAGCTTCGGTACAAGGCCCAGGTGGAGATCAAGGGACGCCTCGCCATCGTCGGCGACATGATCCTGCGCGCCACCACCTCGCTCATCCTGGAAGAGTTTCGGAAACGCCTCAGCAAGGCGCTGGACGACGAGGCCGCCGAGGCCTAGCGGTCGGTTAGGGGCGGGTCAAACCGCGAGCGTCCGCCGGCCGACACAAGGCCGTGGGCGGCACGCGGCCGCACAAACGAAAGGACAGGTTTCATGGCCGATCACTACGACGTCATCATCATCGGCGGAGGCTCGGCGGGTTGCGCCGCCGCCAGCCGCCTCTCCGAGGACCCCCGGCGCAAGGTGCTGCTGCTGGAGGCCGGGCCGGATCCCCAGCCCATTCCCGAGATGGTGGCCGAAGCCCAGAACCAGGTGCGCCTCTTGCTGGAGACCGACTACCTGGCGATGTATCCCAGCCCGCGCGACCTCGACGGCAGCATCTGCTACAAGCTCGCGGGCAGGATCATGGGCGGCGGCTCGTCGGTGAACGTCATGGCCGCGCCCCGGCCCATGAAGGCCGACATGGACAACTGGGTGGCGGCCGGCAACCCGGACTGGTCCTGGGAGAAGGTGCTGCCGGTGCTCAAGCGGCTGGAATCGGACCAGGATTTCCCGGACAGCCCGCTCCACGGCAACGACGGCCCGCTCTACGTGAAGCGCCCTTTCACGTTCGATACTCCCGGCGCCGCCGACCCGGTGCAGGCGTTCATCGAGGCCGGCCAGCAGAAAGGCCTGCCGCTGCTGGAGGACACCAACATCCCGGATCCCGAGGGCGTCGGCCACCCGCCCTTCAGCATCAAGGACGGCAAGCGCCAGTCCACGGTGGTGGCGTACCTCAACCCCGCCCGCGGCCGCGACAACCTCACCATCGTCGACGAGGCCCTGGTCACCAGGCTGGATATCGAGGGCAACCGGGTCACCGGCGTGCGCTACGAGAAGGACGGCCGCCAGGAAACCGTCTCCGGCAACCACGTGGTGGTGAGCGCGGGCGTCTACTACTCCGCCCAGCTCCTGATGCTATCGGGCATCGGACGGGCCCAAGACCTCGAAAAGGTGGGCATCGAGGTTGTCAGGCACATGCCCGGCGTCGGCGAGAACTACCAGGACCACGCGGTGGTGTTCATGACCTTCGAGTGCAAGGAAGAGTTCGACGCCGACTGGATCATCCCCCGCATCCGCTACATCTACAAGAGCCACGCGGACCGGGACTGCTCCAACTTCCACATCTCGCTCAGGCCGCCGACCCAGATCGAGGGCATCAAGCCCACCATCCCGCTGTCGGCGTCGCTGCTGGAGCAGATGAGCCGCGGCCGCATCTACCTCCAGAGCAGCGACCCCCGCGAGCTGCCGGTGATCGAGTCCGCCATGCTGGAGGACCAGCAGGACATCGAATCCATGACCAAGGCCATGGAGTTCATCAAGGAGATCACCGAGACCCCGCCCATGCGCGAGCTCTACGGCGACCTCCTCACCCCCGGTCCGGGCGAGGACTGGGTGAAGTTCGCCAAGGCCACCTACGACAGCTACCACCACGGCGTCGGCACCTGCCTCATGGCCCCGGCTTCAAACCCGGAAGCCGTGGTGGATCAGAACCTCAAGGTGCACGGCATGGACAACCTGTGGGTGGCGGACGCCTCCATCATGCCGACCGTGGTGCACGCCAACACCAACGTCTCGTGCATCATGATCGGCGAACGGCTGTCGGATTTCGTGAAAGCCGCCGGCGGCTGAGAAAGAGCCCGCGGACGCCCGCACTCGTCATTCCGGCGAAAGCCGGAATCCAGAAACATTCGAGCGTACTCTGGATTCCGGCTTTCGCCGGAATGACGGGACCGAACAGGGCTCAATCCCTGGTCAGCCTGCGGTAGCGCATGCGGTGGGGCTGGTCGGCCTCCTTCCCCAGACGGCGGCGCCGGTCCTCCTCGTAGTCACTGTAGTTCCCCTCGAACCATATCACCTGGCTGTCGCCCTCGAAGGCCAGGATGTGGGTGGCGATACGGTCCAGGAACCAGCGGTCGTGGCTCACGACGACGCAGGACCCGCCGAACTCCACCAGCCCGTCCTCCAGCGCCCTCATGGTGTTCACGTCCAGGTCGTTGGTGGGCTCGTCGAGCAACAACAGGTTGGCCTCCTCCTTCAGCATCCGCGCCAGGTGGACGCGGTTGCGCTCGCCGCCCGAGAGGTCGCCGACCTTCTTCTGCTGGTCCTGCCCCGAGAAGTTGAACCGCCCCACGTAGGCGCGGGAGTTGACCTCGCGCTTTCCCAGCGCGATCTGGTCCTGCCCGTCGGAGATGGCCTCCCATACCGTGTGCTCGTCGTTCAGGGTGCGGCTCTGATCCACGTAGCCCACCCGGACGGTCTCGCCGGTGCGGAACGAGCCGGTCTGGCAATCCACGCCGCCGGTGATGATGCGCAGCAGCGTGGTCTTGCCGGAACCGTTGGGGCCGATGACGCCGACGATGGCGCCGGGCGGCATGATGAAGCTCAAGTTCTCGAACAAGAGCCGGTCCCCGAACGCGTGGGTGAGCCCTTCGGCCTGGAGCACGACGTCGCCCAGGCGCGGCCCCGGCGGGATGTAGATCTCCAGGTCTTCCTGCGCGCTGTCCTGCTCCTGGCCCAGCAACTGCTCGTAGCGCGTCACCCGCGCCTTGCCCTTGGCCTGCCGCGCCCTGGGCGACATGCGTATCCATTCCAGCTCCCGCTCGAGGGTCTTCCGGTGCCGCGACAGCGACTTCTCCTCCTGCGCGAGACGGGCCTGCTTCTGCTCCAGCCACGAGGAGTAGTTGCCCTCGAAGGGGATGCCGTGGCCGCGGTCCAGCTCCAGGATCCATCCGGCCACGTTGTCCAGGAAATAGCGGTCGTGGGTCACGGCGATGACCGTGCCCTGGTAGCGGCTCAGGTGCTGCTCCAGCCACTGCACCGACTCAGCGTCGAGGTGGTTGGTAGGCTCGTCCAGCAGCAGGATGTCCGGCTCCTGGATCAGCAGCCGGCACAACGCCACCCGCCGGCGCTCGCCCCCGGACAGCACGTCGACCTTCGTCTCCGGCGGCGGGCAGCGGAGCGCGTCCATCGCCACTTCCAGTTGGCTCTCCAGCTCCCAGCCGTTGCCTGCCTCGATCTCGTCCTGCAGTTGTGCCTGCTTCTCCAGCAGGGATTCCATTTCGTCCGCGCCCAACTCCTCTCCCAACCTGTTGCTGACCGTCTCGAACTCGGCCAGGAGCTCCATCATCCGGGAACAGCCTTCCTCCACCACCTCCTTGACGGTCTTGTCGGGGTCCATCCGGGGCTCCTGCTCCAGCAGGCCCACGGAGTAGCCCTTGGAGAACGTGATCTCTCCCAGATACTCCCGCTCCACTCCGGCGATGATCCTGAGGAGCGTGCTCTTGCCCGACCCGTTCAGGCCTAGCACCCCGATCTTGGCGCCGTAGAAGAATGACAGGTAGATGTCCTTCAACACCTGCCGCTTGGGGGGATGGATCTTGCCCACCCCGATCAGCGAGAAAATCACCTGGCGATCATCGTTGCTCATGAGCCCTCCCGCCGCCGCGTTTGTAAAGCGCGCGCGGCAACCCTACTATACACGATCGGACCACCGGAAATCCGCCGACCGCTACATGATCACTCATCCGCTACCGCCGCAAGCGTTCGCCCGCATGGACGAGTCTCCCGACGAGGAATTCTACGAGGAACCGCGGCTGGTGACCCATATCGACGAACGCGCCATCGCGGCGGTCACCCAACTGTACCGGGAAACCCTGCCGGCCGGCGGTGCGATCCTGGACCTGATGAGCAGTTGGATCAGCCACCTGCCGCCGGAGATGCGCTTCAGCAGAGTCGCGGGGCTGGGCATGAACGAGCAGGAGTTGAAGGCCAATCCCCGCCTCCACGCCTACACGGTCCACAACCTGAACGACGAGCCTGCCCTGCCCTACGGCGACGGCGAGTTCGACGCCGCGTGCATCTGCGTTTCCGTGGACTATCTGGTCAAACCGGTGCAGGTGATCCGCGACATCGGGCGGGTGCTGGCACCGGGCGCCCCGCTGGTCATCACCTTCTCCAACCGCTGCTTCCCCACCAAGGCCGTGGCCATCTGGCATCGTCTGACCGGCCCGGGACAACAGCAACTCGTGGAATCCTACCTTACCGAGGCCGGGAACTGGGACGACGTAAGGTCGCTCACGCCCGTCCCGGAGGACTTCCGGGGAGACCCCCTTTTTGCCGTGCTCGGGAACCGTGCCGACGACACCGCGGGCTGACCTCCAACCGGCGAAATCGGCGGAAGTCTTCGGCTAACCGCGGCTGACCTGCCTACCGCCGGTGGCGGCGGTGCGGGCGATGACGGTGGTCCGACCGGAGATGCCGGTGCCCGTGACGATGGTGCAACCGGTGGCGATGGTGACGCCGGTGACGGTCGATCTTGTGGCGGTGACGGCCGAACTCGTAGAACAGGTGCAGGGACACCGGCGGGTAGTACCAATAGGAACCATAATAGGGGTAATGGCGCCAAGGGTCATCATGCCGGCGGGTGTAGACCGGCTTGGGCTCGACCGGTCGCAGCCAAACCCCGGCCGCCGTGCGGCAGCGCGTGCTCCTGGCCTCGGCCTCCCTGCCGTCGATGGTGAGCTCGCGTTGGAACTTGCGGCAATCCCGGCCCGCCGAATTGCGGTAGGTGAGCGTCGGCGTGACGTGGCCGTGGTGGCCGGTCTCGGGATTCTCCCAGAACTCGGCCTCGCCGGTCCTGTTGAACTCGAGAGCGTTTTGAACCGCCTGCTCCTGATGCCGCCGGTCGCCGTCCGACAACAGCGCATCGGGTGATGGCGTGGCCGCCCACACCGGCGCCATCCACAGCGCGAGCGTGACCAGAACCGGAAACGCGATGAGAGCTCGTTTCATGAGATCACCCCCATGTGACTGCGTCCAAGTATACCCCCAACCGGATCGGCCCACAATCAATCCGACCGAAGGCTAACGCGTTTCCTGCCCCAACGCCGCCAACCGTTCCTTGGCCTTTGCAGCGAAGGGGCTGTCCGGGTAGTCTCGGAGGATGCGGTTGTAGAGCTTGCGCGCGTGCTCCCGGTTGTTCTGCACCTCCTCGAACTGCGCCGTTTCGAACACCTCCTCCGCTCCGTCGCCGCAGCCGGCCAGCGGGAGCGCCAGCATCAAGGCCAATGCCACTCGAACGAACATCTTCCGCGCCGTGTCAAGGCTTGATGTCATCGAATATCCTCCCGGCAACGCCGTTTCCGCCCCACCGCTCCTGGATCCCCGCGCCCGCGGGAATGACGGTATTGAGACCTCTGCCTAATTTGACAGGAACCGGCGATTGTGGCGAACTGAACGCCGCATCGCGCATCCATTCACATCACATTCTCGAGACCGGAGGGATAGAGCCATGCCGATCATCGACGCCGACGCCCATGTCGTGGAAATTGACGAGACCTGGGAGTATCTCACTCCCTCCGAGCGGGAGTACAAGCCCGGCGTGGTCTACGAAAAGCTGGAGACCGGCGAGACCCTCAAGTACTGGGTCATCGGCGACAACAGGGTAGGCACTCCGTGGCCCGGAGGTGGCGCCCGGAGCGACGCCATCACCGGCACCTTCATCGGCAACGTGCCGCTGGACGTCAAGGCCAAGTACATGCTCGACGTGGATGCACGGATTGCGCACATGGACGAGCTCGGCACCGACACACAGGTGCTGTTCCCCACCCTGTGGGTGCACCCGCTCACCGACCGCCCGGCGGTGGAGAACGCGCTGTGCTGGAGCTACAACCGCTGGATGGCCGACATCTATTCACGCGGCCGCGGCCGGTTCCGCTGGGCCTGCGTGGCGTCGCTGAGCGACATCCCGGAAGCGCGGCGGCAGATACGTTTCGCCCGTGACCACGGCGCGGTGGCGGTGAACATATCCGGTCTGGACTACCGTAACCGGCTCATCAACGACCCCGACTTCTTCCCGCTCTACGAGGAAGCCACCGACCTCGACATCCCCGTGTGCATCCACTCGGGCACCAACAGCCCGGACATGGACCGGATCTGGGGGCAGCCCCATTGCGGCTACCAGCGCAACAAGTTCGTGGGGCTGGGCGCGTTCCACCTGCTGATCATGTCGAACCTGCCCGACCGCTTTCCCAAGCTGCGCTGGGGCATCATCGAGCTGAGCGCAGGCTGGCTGCCCTACCTGATCAACGACCTCCGGCGCCGGGTGGAACGGCGCGGCGGCAAGCTCAAGGAGCGCATCCTCGCCGACAACAACATCTGGGTCGCCGCCCAGATGAACGACGACCTGGAGCACGTCATCAAGTACGTCGGCGACGACCGCCTTGTCATGGGCACCGACTACGGCCACGCCGACTCCTCCACCGAGATCCAGGCGCTGCAGTTGCTGCAGCGGCATGAGTTCCTCTCCCCCGAGAGCGTCTCACGCATTCTCTACGACAACCCGGTGGAGCTGTACGCGCTGTAGGAGGAGTTCACCCATGGCGGGCACCGGCCGGTCGCCTCTACGCTCGCCACCACCCGGCTGTTCAGGAATCCTCCTTCAGGAACGCGACCGCCCTGCGGTCGTACACCTCGCCCGCGTCCCACATGAGCATGTGGCAGGCCTTGTCGATGATCTCGAGATGGAGCCCGGGCATCAGCTCCTTGAGCTTTGCGCACTTCTCGGCCGCCTGATTGCGGTCCTGCTTGCCGTAGAGCAGCAGCAGCGGCGGTTGCACTTCCATGAGCCGCTCCCACAGGCGCGGGCCTTCCCGCTTGGGCTCCACCACACGCTGCCGCTCCAGAAACGCCTCCAGGTTCCTGCCCAGGCTCAGGCCGTGGCGCTTCTCCAGGACCTCCGGGGTGATCAGTTCCTTGTGATAGAGGTTCGACTCCAGGAGCTTCCGGCTGTCCTCCAACGTCGGCGGCGCATCCGTGCTCTCGCTGCTGGCATGGGCCGGCGACGGAAAACCCGGAAGCCCTTGCAGCAGGCTGCCGCTGCAAACTACCAGCACCTTGGCCACCCGGTCGGGGTGATCCAGGGCGGTCTGCACCACGATGCCGCCGGCCTGGGAGTGGCCGATGAGCGCGGCCTCGTCGGCGCCGATGGCGCTCATGAACTCCGGCAGGAAGCCGACCCGGTAGGCCAGGGTGTGGTCCTCGGGGACGTCCGACAGACCGAAGCCCGGCTGGTCGTACGCCACCGCGCGGAACCCCGCGTCCGCCAAAGGACCCAGGTGCCGCTCGAACACGTCCGCGGACGAGCCCAGCGAGGCGCCGTGCAGCATGATCACCGGGGTGCCCGTTCCCTCCTCCAGATAACGGATCTTGAGACCGTCTACCTTGACTTCGCGTTCCATGTGCCTGTCCCCCCTTGACAATAGCCCAAATATACCAGTGGCCTGTACCACACTAGCGATGGTACAGGCCACTGGTTCGGGTCCTGCCGGAGTCTTTACCAGCTCACGTCACCGCCCAGCAGGACGGTGCGATGGTTCTTCGCGCCGGCGCCGATAGCGGCGTTCAGATCACTCGGGACCTTACCGGCTCTTCCGGCAACAGAGCATCGCACTTGGCCGCGTCCAGGCCGCAGGCCCGGCCCATGGCGGACAGCACCATGTCCGCGACCACCCTCTCCTCGCCCTGCCGGGTGCGGGCGTTCTTCTCCAACGTCACCGAAAGGACTTCGACGGATTCGCCGCGGCTCACCGCCACGTGAGCTCGGTGCTCTCCCTTGCGCGGCCGGTCGGTGACCAACGCCGCGGTGCAGGCAACCCCCAAGACCACCACATCTCCGGCCGGCCTCAGCGCCAAGGCCTTTTCGTGAGCCTTTCGCGCCAGCACCACGGCGGTCTCCGCCGACACCGCCTGAAACGGCCGGTGGCCGAGAAACCCGTCCATCGACCGGTCGCTGTACGGCACCAAGGCCTCCAGCACCGTGCGCGACGCCCCCGGCACCACGAACAGGTCCGCCAGCGCCTGCGTGCCGCCGCCGGTCACCACCACAACCGCCATGCAGGGGCTTCGATGAATTTCCGCGACGAAATCGGTCAGCGACGGTTTTGCCATGCGTTCAGATCGAATGCGCCCACGCTCAGATCACGCCGCGCTCGCGAAGGCTCCGGATGGTTTCCCGGTCGTAGCCCAGCCCTTGCAGGACCTCGTCGGTGTCCTCTCCCACCAGCGGCGCCGGGCGCACGAACCGCGCCGGGGTTTCCGACAGGTTCACACTGGCGCCGATGAGCCGGGTGGTGCCGCGTTCGGGGTGCTCGATCTCGCGCGGCAGCCCCAGGTGCCGCACCTGCGGATCCTCGAAGACCTCCTCCGCCGTGTAGATGGGCGCGTGGCTCAGATCCTCCTGGCCCAGGCGCTCCAGCCACGTGGCCCGAGGCGCGCGGCCGAAGACCTCGCGCAGGATGTCCATCAACTCGTCGTGGCGGGCGGCGCGGTCCTCGTAGGTGGCGAACCGCGGGTCATCGAGCAGGTCCGGGTGATCGATGACCCGGATCAGGGCCTCCCAGGACTTGCGGTGAGTGGCAAGATGGACCAGCAGCGGACGTCCGTCGCCCGCCGGCAGGCAGAAAAGCCGTCCCCTCTGGAAATTCCGGGGAGTCACGGCCTCGCCGCCGTTCAGGAACTCGGCGAAGTGGGACTCGATGAAGCCCATGCTCGCCTGCAGCAGCGACGCGTCCACGAACTGGCCGCTGCCGGTCCGGCTCCGGGCCGCAAGGGCGGCCAGGATGCCGTAAGCGGCGAAGACTCCGGTCACGTGGGCGGTGATGGAGAGGCCTCCCATCTTCGGATCACCCGGGTCGGTGAGCAGGCTCAGCATGCCGCTGACCGCCTGGCCGATGGACTCGAAGCCGGGCCGGCTCTCGTAGGGGCCGCTCTGACCGAAGGCCGTGACCGAACAGTGGACGAGGCCGCGGTTGCGCCGCCGCAGGTCCTCGTAGTCGAGCCCCAGCGTCTTGCGCGTCCCGGGCCGGAAGCTCTCGATGAACACGTCGGAACGCTCCAGCAGCCGCCGAAGGATTTCCCTTGCCTCGGACTCGCGCAGGTTGAGCGTGAGGCTTTTCTTGTTGCGGTTGAGCACCCGGAAGACCGGGCCGTAACTGTCCCTGCCCCGGGCCGGATCGCCGGTCTCGGGGAGCTCCACCTTGATGACCTCGCAGCCCAGGTCCCCCAGGAGGCTCCCCGCGTAGGGACCTGCCACGTGCCCGCTGGCGTCGATGGCCAACGTACCGTCCAGTGCTCCGGTCATCCCGTGCGTGCCTTCACTGTCAGAACGGGTAGTTGAAGAACGGTTTCCCCTCGCGCACCCGGAATATCCCGACGAAACCCAGCAGTCCGCCGATGAAGCCGCCGAGAAAGATCACGGTGGCCACGAAGTCGGTCATGTAACCCGGCGCCAACACCGCGTACACCACGGCCCGGGCCACGAGCCCGACGATGAGGGCAACCGCCAGGCCCACGGCGGTGAGAGTCTTGTACTTCATGGACGTGGTCCTCCCGGCCTCTTCCGGTGCTGTCCAAGGCCAATATTGACAGCGGTTGCAGGATTGCATACCCTCCTTAGCCGTTGCAACTCGTCACCGCGGATCCGGGCCGAGCCGAGGCCGGAGTCAGCGTCATGGAGGATGCCCGAACATGGATAGCGACAAGCCCAACGCCCTGAATCGGTTCATCGACAAGACCCGCGCGCTGTTCGCGGAAGAGGCCGACCCGGAGAAGCGCTGGACCGCGCTGGAGCCGATCCTGGCCGAGCTGCTCGCCGACCCCAAGGTGATCGAGGCCTCCAAGTCGTGGCCTGACTGCGTCCCGCGGGACGGGCGCGCCGAGAACCTGCTCTTCTACGAAGACCCGGACTACGGTTTCGCCATCAACGGCCTGACCAAGGGCAACGCGCGCCAGGGCGGCCGCGCGCGCATCCACGATCACGCCCACATCTACACCCTCTACGGCGTCCTCGACGGCCACGAGCGCATCGAGCGCTACGACCGGCTGGACGACCGCTCGAAGCCGGACTACGCGGAGATCCGGTTGGCCAGCGACAAGCACGTCGGCCCCGGCGAGATCGACCTGGTGCGGCCCTACGAGGTGCATACCGAGACCACGGTCGGCGAGAGGACCGTGGCCATCATCGTCCGCAGCCAGAAGGGCGGCAGCTTCAACCAGGGCCGCTACAAACCCGAAACCAACGAGTACTACGAGAGCCTGGGGCCGCGTCAGACGCCGGTGGAGATGCTGCCCGGTACCGGCGACTAGTTCATGGACGCCATCAAGCTCGAGGTCATCTACAACGCCACCAACCAGATCGCGTACGAGCTGACGCAGAAGCTCATGCGCAACGGCTACTCGTCCATCGTCAAGGAGAGCCAGGACCTGGCCCTGAGCATCTGCGACAGCCGCGGGCGCAACGTCGGACAGTACTCTCCCAACCCGGTGGGGCTCGGGGTGGTGGGGGCCCAGCTCAAGGGAATCCTGCAGGACTTCGACGGCGCCATCAGCGAGGGCGACACCTTCATCCTGAACCACCCCTACCGTTATTGTCAGAACCACCCCAGCGACGTTACGCTGATCTCGCCGGTGTTCTACCGAGGGGAGATCATGGCCTTCGTAGGCAACACCGCGCACAAGCCCGACATCGGCGGCAAGGTGCCGGGCACCAACGCGGGCGACGCCACCGAGGTGTTCCAGGAGGGCCTCATGATACCGCCCCTGAAGCTCTACGACGGGGGCGTTTTCAATGGGGCGGTGAAGGAGCTCATCTGCGCCAACACCCGCACCCCGGAGGTCACCTGGGGCGACATCCGCGCGCAAGTGACGTCGAACCTCCACGGCATCGAGCGGATCACCGCGCTGGCCGACCGCTTCGGACTCGGCGACGTGCTGGCCTGCTGGGAGGAGCGCATCGCCATCACCGAGCGGGAGCTTCGCTCGCGCATCGCGGTCATGCCGCGGGGCACCTACGGCCCGGTCACGGACTACATCGACGATGACGGCGTGGATTTGGACCGGCCCCTGGAGGTCACGGCGACGCTGCACGTCCGCGGCGACGAGCTGGAGTTCGAGTTCACCTCGGCGAGGCAGTCGCGAGGTCCGCTCAACCTCCGGCCCTGCGTGGTACGGGCGGTGGCGGAGTACTGCGTGCAGGCCGCCCTCGGCCCGGACCTGCCCAAGAACCAGGGCTGCTCCGCTCCCATCCGCATCACCCTCCCCGCCCCCGGACACTTGCTGAACCCCGAGTTCCCCGCTCCGGTGAACATGTATGCCACTACCTGCCACCGGCTGGCGCCGGTGATCATGATGGTCCTGGCGGAGGCCTTGCCGGACCGCGTGGCCGCGCCCCAGAGCAGCTCCGGCGGCGCCGTCTCCTTCAACGGCATGGAGCCCCGCGGCGGACGGCGCTACTCGCAGTACGAGATCCTGTGGGGCGGCTACGGCGCCAGACCCACCAAGGACGGCGTCAGCGGCTGCGCCGCCGACATCAGCAACGTCATGAGCACGCCGGTGGAGGCGCTGGAGAACGAGTTCCCGGTGCGGATGCAGTGCTTCGAGGTCAATCCCGATTCCGCCGGCGCCGGGAAATACCGGGGCGGCCTGGGGATACGGCGCGGCTGGCAGGTGCTGAACGACGACGTCACCCTCAACCTGCGGCTGGACCGCTTCAAGTTCTCTTCGCCGGGGCTCTTCGGCGCCCGCCCCAGCGCGCCGGCCCGCTGCACCCTCAATCCGGGCACCGGCGACACCCGCACGCTCCACTCCAAGACCGCCAACATCCCCATGTCGAGGGGCGATACCCTTCTGCTGGAGCTCGGCGGCGGTGGCGGCTGGGGTGATCCCTTGACCCGGGAGCCGGAGCGCGTGCTCGACGACGTGCGCAACGGCTACGTGTCGGTGGCGGCCGCACGCGAGGTGTACGGCGTCGTTATCGATCCCGAGACCATGACCATCGATTCGGCGGCGACGCGCCGGCAACGCGAGCAGGCAGGCGACAACCGTGCTCCGCATCGGGATTGACACCGGCGGCACGTTCACCGACCTGAGTGTGTTCGACGAGGCGGACGGACGGGTCTGCCTGACGCACAAGGTCCCCTCCCAGCCCCGGAACCCCACCGCGGCCATCGCCGCGGGGCTGCGGGAGGTCACCGCGCGCCTGTCGGACGCGGCCCGCTACGTCCTCCACGGCACCACCATCGGTCTCAATACCCTGCTGGAGGGACGCGAGCCGGCGCCCGGGCTCCTGGTGACCGAGGGGTTCCGCGACATCCTGGAGCTGGACCGGCAATGGCGCGGCGACCAGGTCTACAACCTGTTCTTCGACCGCCCGCGGCAGCTCGTGCCCCGGCATCTCATCCGGCCGGTACGGGAGCGCGTCGATTCCCACGGCCGCGAGGTGCTGCCCCTGGACGCGGAACAGGCCCGGGCCGGCGTGAAAGAGCTGCTCGACTCGGGAGTGCACTCGGTGGCCGTGAGCCTGCTCTTCTCCTTTGCCAATCCCGACCACGAGAAACGGCTGCGGGCGATCCTGGAAGAGCTCGCTCCGGACGTCTACGTCACGCTGTCGTCGGAGGTGGACCCGCAGTTCCGGGAGTTCGAGCGCACCAGCACCGCGGTGGTCAACGCCTTCATCGGGCCTCGGGTCAGCAGCTACGTCGGCACCATCGAAGCCGCCATCGGCGAGTTGCTGGAAGGCGCCCGTGTGCTGATCATGCAATCCAACGGCGGCGTGGCCACACCCGGAGTGATCGCCCGGGCGCCGGTCCAGACCCTCATGTCGGGCCCGGTGGCCGGCGTGGTCGGGACCCAACGGCTGTGCCGGGAGATCGGACGGGAGAATGCCATTTCCCTGGACGTCGGCGGCACGAGCTGCGACATGTCGGTGATCCCCGGGGAGCTTCTCACCGCGCCCCAGAGCAGGGTGGCCGGCTATACCGTGCGGGCCGCCACCGTGGACATCGAGACCATCGGCAGCGGCGGCGGCAGCATCGCCCGGGTCGAGTCCGGCCGCATCCTCAAGGTCGGGCCGCAGAGCGCCGGGGCCGTCCCCGGACCGGCCTGCTACGGCACCGGCGACCAGCCCACCCTGACCGACGCGCTGGTGGTTCTGGGACACCTCAACCGGGAGGCGCTGCTGGACGGCGCCATGCCCATCGACGCCGCGGCCGGCCGCAACTCCATTGCCCAAACCGTCGGCCGGCCACTGGAAATGACCCCGGAGCGGGCGGCCGCGGGCATCGTCGAGGTGCTGGCCGCCCAGGTGGCCATGTCCATGCGTTCGGTCACCATCGAGAAGGGCTACGACCCCAGGGACTTCATCCTGGTGGCCTACGGCGGCGCCGGACCCACGGTGGCCTGTCCCATCGCCCGGGAGCTGGAGATCCCGGAGATCTGCATCCCGCGGGATCCGGGCAACTTCTGCGCCGCCGGGATGCTGCTCACGGACCTGGTACGCAGCTACTCCCTTACCCGCATCAGCGCGCTGGACGAGACCCCGGAGAGTGCCATCCGCGAAGCGCTGGAGGAACTCCGCGACCGGGGTGTCGGGGAACTGGAGGAGCAAGGCGTAACCCCGGACTGCATCGACGCCGAGTATTTCCTCGACATGCGCTACCCCGGTCAATCCTACGAGGTCACGGTGCCGGCGAGAGAAACCGGCAAGGAAGATCTCACCCGGCTCTTCCACGAGGCCCATGGGCGGCTGTTCGGGCACACGGCGGAGGAAGAGTCCATGGAGATCGTCAACTACCGCGTGCGCTGCATCGGACGCCTGCCCAAGATGAACTTCGCAGCCGCGCCCGCGGGCAACGGTCCGGCTTGGCCCCATGGCCAGAGGTCCGCGCTCTTCCCGGGCAGCGCCGCGGCGATGACGGCGCCCGTCTACCGCCGCACCGACCTGGCCCCCGGGTTCCGCATCGGCGGCCCGGCCGTCATCGAAGAGTACACCTCCACCACCGTCGTCTACCCCTCCTTCGACCTGTCCGTGGACGCTTACGGCAACCTCAGGCTCCAGAGCACTGCGTCCTCCGGTGGGTAGGGCCTGCTCGGTTCAGTAGCGGTAGCGTCACCGCGCCGTCACGCGAACTCGATCATGTCGAGCCGGGTGAAGCTTATGCGGTCCGCAGCGCCGGCGGGGATCACGGTGAGCTGGTGGATGGCGTATTCGTGCTCGTAGATGCTCTTGGCGTTGACGCCGTCCAGCGGGATGATGACGTTGTAGCGATGGACCCGGGCGGCGGCGGTCGAGGTGTAGAGCACGGCGACGTTGGTGAGGGAGCCGACGACGATCAGGTTTTCCGTGCCGGCGTCGCTCAGGATAGCCCGCAGCTCGCCGCCGTGGAACTTGTCGAAGGCGTCGGGATGGAGCACGGGCTCGGTGTCCCGCCGCCCGAGGGGCGCGGCCACCTCGCCGAGAGGCGTGCCCTTGAACTGCAAGGAGACGGTGAACACCACCGGGACGGAAGCCTCCCGGACCCGCTCCAGGAATCCGCCCAGCGGCTCCATCAACTGCGAGCAGACGTCCTCCGGATCGTGGCACCGGGCGTTGAGGTCAAGCACGACGACAGCGGTCTTGGCCGCGTCAAGCGATACGGCTTTCGGTTCGGGGCGATTCGGGCCGGTGATCTCTGTCATGGTTTCCTCCCACTAACAGCCTGTCCGGGCAGGGGCAACCGCCTGTCGCCCCCCAGGTCGCGCTAGCGTCCTGCAAGCCGCCGCTCGCGCAGGCGTTCCCGCAAATCACGGGTCGCGGCCTCGTCGACCTTCACGGCCCCCTCCTCGGTCACGACGCCGTAGATCTCCTCGGCCGTGGCGCCGGAGATGCGGCCGTTGAGGAGGCTTTCGGCCACGGCCTCCGGGGCCCGGTCCAGCGGGTCGCCGTAGCCGCCGCCGCTGCCCAGCCGGAGATACAGCACGTCGTCCTTGCCGATCTCGAACTCGCAATAGGGCAAGAGCCGGCCCTCGCCTTCGAGCGCCGGGAGATCGTCGATACAGCGGCGGGCGGCCAGCAGTTCGTTCACCCGGGTTCCTTCCAGCAGCACCAGCAGGCTCGGGGCGCCGGGGTAGCCGCCGAACATGCCGACCCCGGAGTTCCTCAGCCCGGCGACGCCGAAGGCCACGCCCCGGATCTTCTCCTCGGGCGCGTCGTGGAGCTTCACCGTGGCCTCGACGCCCACGCCGCCGGCGAACCTGCCGGCGCCGGCGCCGTCCTTCAGGTGGCGGCGGTAAAGGTACATGAGCGGGAAGTTCAGCTCGAGCCACTCGACGTTGTGGCACGTGAGGTAGCCGCCGGAATCGATGCCGTCGCCGTGGGGGCTGGCGCCGGAGCCGCTCAACTCCAGCAAAGTCGAGACGTAGAACCGGCCGTACTGGTTCACGCCGGCGTGGCGCACCACCCGGAACCCCAGAGTGAGCGCGGTCACCTCGTCCTTCCAGCTCTCGCTGCCCGCCAGCATCTGGGCCAGCACGGAGGCGGACACGTAGGAGACCGTCTTGAGCCCCGAGGTCGTGTTCATCGACACGGGTCCGGGATACTGCACGTTCACCACGGTGCCTTCCGGTGCGATGACCTCGATGGGGCCGAAGGCCCCGTAGTTCTTGGGCAGGTCGTAGCCCAGGGCGGTGAGCACGGACTCGAAGCAGCCGCCGAAGGTGGCGTGGTACGGCAGGTTGATGCCCTGGCGCGCCTGCTCGTCGCTGCCGGTGAAGTCGAAGGTCAGGCGGTCGCCGCGCTTGCGCAGCTCCACGCACACCCGGCGGGTCTCGTTGGCGGCGATGGTGCCCTGGTCGCGCCAGGTGCCGTCGGGGATCTCCCGCAGGCGTTTCCTGAGGACGTCGCCCGAGTAGCGGATCATCTCGGCCGACACCGCGGTGATCAGCTCCGGGCCGTACTGCGCGAACATCTCCTCCATGCGCGAGCGGGCCACGTTGTTGGCCGCCAGCTCGCACTTGAGGTCGAGCCCCACCAGCACCGGCTGCCGGGTCATGTTGACGAGGGTGTCGAAGACGTCCTGCCGGAGCCGTCCCCGCTCCACCAACTTGAGGCCCGGGATCCTGAGCCCCTCGTGGCAGATCTCGGTGGCGCCGGGTGAGTTGCCCCCGGGCGACATGGCGCCGATGTCCATGACGTGGACGAAGGTGGCGCTCCAGGCCATCAACCGGGCCTCGTGGTGGATGGGCGCGATCATGTAGATGTCGGACTGGTGAATGGCGGCGAGGTAGGGGTCGTTCAGCAGGAAGACGTCCCCCGGATGGATGCCGCCGTCATCCTCGAAGCGCTCGATGATCCGCTTGACCGCGAAGCCGGCGCAGGCCGCGTGCCGGATCATGGACTCCCCCACCGACAGCACGTCGCCGTTGGCCATGTAGAGGGACGCCATGTAGTCGTGGAGCTGGGTGGTGTTGACCGTGCCGCCGACGCGCTCCAGGGTGGCGCCCATCTCGCGGGTGATCTCGTGAAGGCGGTGGGAGAGGATCTCGAAGGTGACGGGGTCCACCTGCCTGCTCGGGGCCTGCGTTCCGGTCGACTGCGTTTCGGTCGAATCCATGATCGTCCTGCTCGCTTCGTCCGTGGTGTATGCCGTCACGCCGCCCGCGGTCAGGCGCCGGCGCCGTTCTCCCCCACGTATATCCTGATGTTGCGGAAACCGTCTATCTCGGCGCGGTCCCGGGGATTCACGACAACCGTGGTAACCGGCGTCTCGATGACCGCCGGACCGGACAGCTCCATGCCCGGCCGCATCCGTTGAAAATCATAGATGGCGGTGGGAGCGAACGCGCCCGCCTCCTCGAAGAACACCTTTCGCGGCGGCTTGAGCGCTTCGTCCGCAGGGCCCCTGCGGGCCGGGGCCTCCTTGATGCGGGGCCGCTCCAACAACCCCGTCGCATTCACACGGAGAGTCAGGATCTCCTTGCCCGCCTCCCGGTAGCCGGAGCCCTTGCCGTAAGCCTTCTCGTAGGCCTCGTCGAAGTCGGCGTAGAGCCGTTCCAGATCCATCTCCGTGAGCGGCGCTGTCCCCGGGGCAAGCGGGACGTTCAACTCGTGAACCTGGTAGCGGTAGCGGATGTCGGCGCTCCGCGTGATCGTCATCTCCTCACGGCCGAATCCGGCGGCGTCCAGGTCCGCCTCCGCCTTTCGAATCAGCTCGCCAAAGTTTTCGTTGACACGGCCGGGGTCGGCCGGCACTTGCAGATGGTCCGACATGCCGTACTCGTGCACCACGTCGGAGCTGATGAGGCCGGTGGCGCCGTGCACCGACGCGGTGAGTGGGACCACCACCTGCCGGACTCCGAGGTCCGCGGCGTAGCGGCTGGCGTGCACCGGGCCGGCGCCGCCGAAGGCGAACAGCACGAAGGCCCGCGGGTCGTGGCCCTTCTCCACCGTGGCCCGGCGGATGAGGTCGCTCATGTGCGCGTTGGAAATGCGGTAGATGCCCAGGGCGGCCTCGGACTCGCTCATGCCCAAGGGGTCCGCGATCCGTTGCCTCACCGCCCGGAGCGCGCCATCCCGGTCAAGGCGCATCCGGCCGCCCAGGAAATAGTCGGGGTTGAGGTAGCCGAGGATGAGGTCGGCGTCGGATACGGTGGGCTCGGCGCCGCCCAGGCCGTAGCACACCGGGCCCGGACTGGCCCCGGCGCCCTCTGGGCCCACCTTGAGCAGCCCGGTCGCTTCCTCGATCCACGCGATGCTGCCGCCGCCGGCGCCCACGGACTCCACCCAGATCTTGGGCGCCAGCACCCGGTGGCGCAGGACCACCGGCGTGTAGTCGCGCTCCACGCGCCCCTCCCGGACCACGCCCACCTTGAACGTGGTGCCGCCCATGTCGGTGGCCAGGATATTGTGCTCGCCGATCAGCTCGCCCAGGAAACGGGTCCCCGCAACCCCCGAGGCCGGTCCGGACTCGATGGTGCCGACGGCGTTGCGGCACGTGGCCTCGATGTCGAGCACGCCGCCGTACGCCTGCATGATCATCGGCGGCGTGGCCAGTCCCTTGCCCCGGAGCACCTGCTCGAGATTCACCAGATAGCTTGAGATCCGGGGGCCGATGTAGGCGTTGAAGACCGTGGTGGCGGTGCGCTCGTACTCGCCCACGAATGGGGCGGCGGCGCTCGAAAGGGTGACGTAGACGCCGGGATGACGGTGCCGGAGGATGTCGGCAACCGCCTTCTCGTGGAGGTCGTTGGTCACGGACCAGAGCAGGCACACGGCCACGGATTCGACGCCACGCGCCACCAGCTCGTCCAGGGCCGCTGCCGCCTGTTCCTCGTCGAGGGGCACAGTGGCGGCGCCCTTGTAGTCCATGCGCTCGTTCACCTCGGCGACCAGGGACCGGGGTACGAAGGGCTCGGGCTTCTTGAGCCACGCCAGCCGGCCCGCCTCCGCCTCCGTAAGCCCGTCCGTGACCTTGCCCCGCATCATGAGCAGAGTATCGGGAAAGCCCCTCGTGGCCACGAGGCCGGTGCGGGGGCCGGAGCGGGTGATCAGGGTATTCTCGCCGATCGTGCAGGCGTGAAAGAACAGTGTGGTTTGCCGGAGCAGTTCCTCCTCGTCGCCGAGGCCGAGGTTCCGGGCCGCATCCCGGACCGCCCCGGCGGCGCCGGCGGAATAGTCCGGCGGGGTGGAGAGCGACTTCCCCACCACCATCTCTCCCTGGTCGTTGACCACGACACAGTCGGTGAAGGTCCCACCGATGTCGACTCCGACGATGTAGCTCATGACAGAAACCGCGCGGGCGCGTTTGGATCAGCTGTTGCCTCGAACCGGACGGGTCCGATTACCACGGATACGCCGCGCTTGTCCACGGTTCGGCCGACAACGCAAAAGTCGCATGTTTCCGGTTGACAACGTTCCCCGATTTTCATTAGGGTCAGCAGCTATCCGGCTTAGGCCGAGGCATCAACCGGTCGGGGAATGCCCCGGCAAAGGAGGGTACACGGATGAAGAAAATCACAGTTGGGGCGTTCGCCGCGGCGTTCGCTCTGTTCGTTCTGGCGTCAGCCGCGCAGTCCGAGGTCACGTTGCGGATCACCACCTGCATCGCGAAGACCCATGACCAGGTGGAAACGTACTTCCAGGTCTTCCATGACAAGTTCAACGAGATCGCCAAGGGCGAGGCCAAGATCCACTACGTGGGCGGGCCGGAAGTGTCACCGCGGCAGAAGCAGGGGCCGGCTCTCAGGCGCGGCCTGGTGGACATGATCTTCTGCCCCATGGGCTACTTCGAGGGGATGGTGCCGGAAGCCGGGCTCACGTCGGTGACCAACCTGTCCACCAAGGAGCTGCGGGACAACGGCGCCATCGACCAGCTTCAGCCGGTGTGGGCAAAGAAGTTCAACGGCATGATCCTGGGCTGGTGCTGCTACGGCGTGGATTTCCACATCTACACCACCTTCAAGCCCAAGGCCAGCGACAAGACAGGGCTCGATCTGTCGGGCCACAAGATGCGCTCCACCGCAACCTACAGACCTTTCCTGACCGCCATGGGGGCCATTCCCGTCACCATGGCACCGGCGGAGATGTATACGGGTCTGCAACGAGGCGTGGTCAAGGGCATCGCATGGCCCGAGGGAGCACTGGCCAAGTACGGCGTCCAGAAGTTCCTCAAGTACCGCGTCTACCCGGGATTCTATCGCAGCGGCTCCATGGTCGTGATCAACCTCGACAAGTGGAAAACGCTGTCCAAATCCGTGCAGGACAAGCTGACCAAGACCGGCCTGGATTTCGAGCAGGGCAGCGAGCCGATCCTCCGCAAGAAGGCCGACGCGGACAACGAGAAGCTGTGGGCTTCGGGCCTCCAGAAGATGGAGCTCAAGGGTGAGGCGCGGAAGGCCTATCTGCGCACCGTCTACGAGCTTGCCTGGGAGATGCGGAAGGACAAGCCGTATACCGTGCCGTTTGCAAAGCTCAAGGAGAAGATGTACCGCGCACCCTGACGGTCGCGTCGAATCAAAGAAAAAGCCCCCGATCCGCGGCAGTGGATCGGGGGCTTTTCTTTCGGCTCAATCCATCAGGTTGGGAAGCCACAGCGCGAGCTGGGGTTCCCAGATCAGGATGAGGATCAGGATCAGATCGCATATCAGGAACGGGATCGCCGCGTTGGCCACCTGCAGCAGCGTGGTGCCCCTGGGCGCCACCCCGAGCATGACGTAGAGCAGCAACCCGAACGGCGGCGTGGTGCCCGCCATTTCCAGCGTCATCAGCACGAACAGCCCGAACCAGATCAGGTCGAAGCCCAATGCCTCGGCCAGGGGGAAAAAGATCGGCACGGTGATGAGCATCATGGAGGTGGCGTCCATGAACATGCCCAGCACGATGAGGATCAGGAACATGACCGACAGCACTATCAGGCGGGACACCTCGAAGCTGGTGGCCCATTCCAGCATGCCGGCGGTGGCGCCCGAGTAGGCCAGGAGCTGACTGAACACCGTCGAGTTCATGATGATGAGGAACACCATGCCGGCCACCCGCACGGTGCCCGACAGCGACGTGCGAATGGCCTCCCACTTGAGCACGCGGAAACCCACGGCCAGGATGACCACGCCCAACACGCCGCAGGCCGCCGACTCCGTGGGCGTGGCGATGCCCAGGATGATGAAGCCGATGACCATGAAGATCACGAGGCTCACCGGCAGGATGTTGAAAGTGACGTACTTGATCTTGTGGCCCCACGTCGTGGGCGGCACGTCATAGGCCGGCGCTCCGGCGGGGTTGATGATGATCTGGAGGTACAGCATGGCGGCGTACAGCAACGCCAACACGAACCCCGGCAGAAATCCGGCGATCAGCAGACGGCCCACGTCGATGTTGGCGACGCTGGCCAGAAGCACAGCCAGCGCCGAGGGCGGGATGATCATGGCCAGGCCGCCGGTGCCCAGGATGGGCCCCATGGACATGCGCCAGTTGTAGCCTCGCCGCTGCATCTCCGGCACCAGCAACGATCCCAGCATGGCGGTATTGGCCATGGAAGAGCCGGTGAGGGTGGAGAAGATCGTTCCGCCGGCCACCGTCAGGTAACAGAGCCGGCCCCGGAGCCTGCCGAACAGCGAATCGAGCCCGTCGAAGACGCGGATCGCCAGGCCCGTGTGAAAGAACAGCGCCCCCATGAGGATGAACATCGGCACGGGGCCCAGCGTGAACCGGGTGATCAGCACGGTGGAGTTGTCCGCCACCTGGATGAAGCCATGGGTGCCGGCGAATATGAAGATGCCGACGAAGTTCGTGGTGATGAAGGCAAAGGCCACGGGGACCCCGATGGCCATCAGACAGACGACCATGCCCACCAGAAGAGCGAATGCCCAGTACCATTCCATCACACGTTCTCCCGCACCTCGGTGCGCGAGGTGTACATGGTGTCTATGCCCACCAGGAACCTGAGGAACTCGAAGGCGATCATGGCGAACGACACCGGCATGGGCGCGAGAAGCATCCAAAGCGGCTGCGCTTCACCCCGGATGTCCATCTCCCCCGTGACGTACGCGTCAATGAGGAGGTCCGTGGAATAGTAGATGAAGAAGAGGCAACAGACGATGCAGATGACGTAGACGAGACGGGCCAGCACCGCCTGCACGATCACGGGCAGGAGCGAGACCAGGGAGTCCACGAACACGTGGCCTTTCATACGCACCAGCCACGGCGCTCCCAGCATGGTGAACCACAGCAGGCCGTACTCGACCACGCCCAGTGTATAGGACCACGGATGGATCGACAGGAGACGCAGGAACACGTCGATGACGATGAGCAGGAAGATCAGGAAAACCACGATCTCCGCTCCGATCTTGAACAGGTCGAGGAGCCTTTCGTAAGCCCGCGCTAAGCGTTGCATCCCGCCTCCCTGGGGTCCGGTGCCGGGCCGGAGCCCCTGTTCGCCGCCAGCCGAAGTGACCGAAATTTCCTGCTTTTACCGTCTCGGAACTCCGGTGTCAAAGCACTTTTTGTAGAAATGTCGCTTTCTTGACGCGGAACACGGCGCGGTGTTACCACTTTGGCTCGGACGCGGCACGACCGCCTGAAGACGTACAGGGAGGTTCCATTGAAGATACTCGTCACCGGAGGATTGGGAAAGGTCGGCGGCCCGGTGGTGGAAGAGCTGCTCGGGGGCGGCCACGAAGTGACGGTGCTGGACCGCCTGCCGGGACCTCGGGACGGCGGCAACGTCCGGTACCTCGTGGGAGAGATTCAAGATCTGGGCCAGGTGATCGAAGCGGCCGCCGGCACGGACGCCATCGTCCACCTCGCCGCGGTCCACAACCCCCACGTCGCGCCCACCAACGTCGTCTTCGATACCAACGTCATCGGCACGTTCAACGCCCACCACGCCGCGTTCCGGCTGGGCATCCCGCGGGTGGTCTCCACCAGCAGCAACGCGGCGGTGGGATGGGCCTACAGCGAAGGCGCATTCCTGCCCGACTACCTGCCCATCGACGAGGACCACCCGCTGAGGCCCATCGATCCCTACGGCCTGTCGAAGCAGGTCGGCGAGACCATCGCCCGCTCCTACAGCCTGAAGGGCGTGGACACGGTGGTGATCCGTCCCAGCGGCGTGGTGACGCCGGAGGCGCTGGACGAGATCCGCCGCGCGGGCGGGCGGGAACCCGAGGGCTGGCGCGAGTACAGCTACATCGACGTGCGGGACCTGGCGGTGGCGTTCCGGCTCGCGGTGGAGAAGCCGCTGCCCGGCTGCACGGTGATGTTTGTGGTGGCCGACGACAGCACCGTGGCCGAACCCCTGTGCGACCTCTTGCCGCGCCTCAACCCGGCCATCGGCGACCGCGCGCGGGATCTCACCGGCACCCGTCCCGTGTTCACCAACGCCCGGGCGAAGGAGCTGCTCGGATGGAAACCGGTGCACACATGGCGCTAGTGTCCCATCCACGTAATCGAGTCGTGGCGAGAAGAATGCCCGTATCCCTTTGCCGTCCTCCGACCCCCTCTCCCTCTGGGAGAGGGTTGGGGTGAGGGTGCCCGGAGCAAACAGGATGACGGAACCTAAAGCGGCTCTCACGGCGGCGGACCTCGCACAGGTGGGCCGGGGCACTCCCGCCGGCGAATGGTTCCGGCGCTACTGGATGGTGGTGCGCCGGAGCGACGACCTGCGGGACATCCCGGAGCGGGTGCGGATCCTCGGAGAGGACCTGGTGCTGTTCCGGGACGGCGAGGGCCGCCTGGGGCTGCTGGGCCTTCACTGCCCCCACCGCGGCACCTCCCTGGAGTACGGCGACGTGGTGCCGTCGGGGCTCCGCTGCCCCTACCACGGTTGGCTGTTCGACGTCGCCGGTGCCTGCCTGGAACAGCCGGCGGAGCCGCCCGGCAGCACGTTCCACGAGAAGGTCCGCCACCTCTCCTACCCGGTGCGGGAGCTGGGCGGACTGATCTTCGCCTACCTCGGGCCGCTGGACCGGGAGCCGCCGCTGCCGCAATACGCGCCGCTGGCGGAGCCCGGCGGCCAGCGCCGCGTCGAGGCAGCGCGCCACTACGACTACAACTGGTACAACTTCATCGAGAACGGCGCCGACCCCGCCCACTTCTCCACCCTGCATCTCTCCGACCCGGACGACGGCACCTGGCGGAGCTGGTTCTTCAACGCCAGGGACGTGCCGCCGTTCGACGCCGTGGAGACGGACTACGGCATGAAGGTGGTATCGAACAAGCCCGCCCCTGAGCCGGGCATGAGCTACGTGGACGAGAAGAGCTACGCGCTGCCCAGCGTGATGCAGATCGGCGACACCGAGTTCACCCACTTCAAGGAGCCCAGGGAGGCCCTGGCACGGGGCTCCCGCAACGCTCACTGGATGTTCATCACGCCGGACGACGACGACCACTTCACACTCTACACGGTGGACCACTACACCGGCCCGGACCCGGAATTCATGACGAGGCTCGCGCCCTCCCGGCGGGCCGTGGCCACCGCCGAAAAGCCCGAGCACGACCACCGCCCCCTGTCGCCGTACCGGGGCAGCGTCCGCCTCGAGGACATCATGACCCAGTCCACCCAGGGGAACGTGGCCGCGCGCGAGGAAAGGCTGGCGGCGTCGGACAAGGGCATCATCCTGCAGCGCCGCATCATCCTGAACGCCATCGACCGCGTGCGGCGAGGGCTGCGGCCCCAGGGGGTCCTTTCTCCGGAGGAGGCGGACAAGCTAGTACGGATGGATTCGTTCACCGGCATCCGGGCCTACCCGCCGAAGCCCGCCCGTGGAACCGGTGAGCCGGCCGACTGATCTCGAACGACCCGATATGACCCGACGGGACACCATCGGATGAGGCGTGACCGGGAGGCCCCGGCATGAGGGTCGCTGTCACGGGCAGCGCCGGCCGGTTGGGACGGCGGTTGGCGGAGACGCTGTCGCGCCACGGCCACGAGGTCGTGCCCGTGGATGTCGACGCGGGCACGCCGGTGGATCTCACCGATCCGGACGCGGCGTTGCGCGCCCTGGAGGGAGCGGAGGCGGTGGTCCATCTCGCCCGCGAACGGTTTCCGTACACCGAGCAAGGGCTTTACGACCGCGCCACCGGCACCTGGCGGGCGCCCGATGTCACCGGGGACGGCGGGCGCTTTCAGCGCAACGTCGCCATGACCTACAACGTGCTCGCCGCGAGCGTGCCGCTGGAGATTTCGCGGCTCGTCATGGGCTCCAGCCTGGCCGTATACGGGCTGTACTATCCCCTGAGCCTTGGGCTTCCCGACTACCTTCCGGTGGACGAGGACCACCCCCGGCGGCCTCAGGATCCCTATGGTCTATCCAAGCTCGCGGGCGAGGAGCTCTGCAACGGCTTCGCTCTCCGGAGCGGCGCACGCATCGCCAGCCTTCGCTTTGCGGGAATCGCCGACGACGCCGTGTATCGACGCCTGATGCAACGCCGCGAAGACCCCATGGTTCGCGGGTGGGGGAGCTTCTGGAGCTACATCGACGTGCGCGACGCTGCCGAGGCCTGCCGGTTGGCGCTGGAAGCGGGCTTCGAAGGCCACCAAGCCTTCAACATCTGCGCTCCCACCACCTATCTCACGACCTCCACCCGTGCCCTGCTCCACCGACACCTGCCGGAGGTGCGGCAGGTAGCTTTCCCTCCGGAGGAGAACTATTGTTGTTATGCTTCGGACAAGGCGCGGGAAGTCATCGGATTTACCGCGCGGCACGGACCCGACTCCTGACTCCCCGTCCGTGAAAGGAGACGCCATGTTCCCACATCTGACCCGTTTCAATCTTCGAAGCTGGATCGACGAGAACCGCGCGGACTGGGGCCGGCGCAGAGTCATCTGGGAGGACTCGGACTTCATCGTCTTCGTGACCCGCGGTCCCAACACCCGTACCGACTTCCACATCAACCCCGGCGACGAGATCTTCTACCAGCTCGAGGGCGAGCTGAACCTCCACTACCTCACCCGCGAGCACGAGCCGGAGGTCGCCGTCCTTCAGGAAGGCGAGATGTTCCTGTTGCCCGCCCTGGTGCCTCATTCGCCGCGGCGGGAAGACGGCTCCTATACGCTGGTGGTGGAACGGGTACGGCGGCCGGACGAGAGCGACCGTTTCATCTGGGTGTGCGGAAAGTGCACCCACACGCTCTACGAGACCACGGCCCGCTTCAACGAACCCGCGGACACGGTACAGAAGGCCTATGAAGCCATGGCCGCGGACGAGTCCCTGCGCCGCTGCACCCGATGCGGAAATACCGAAGCGCCGGTCCGAAGCGAAGGACCGGCGTTCGTCTGGAAGGGTTAGCGGAAACGGCAACACACCGGAGGCACGCCATGGCCGTCATCGACGCGGACTGCCACGTGATCGAGTGCGAGGAGACCTGGGAGTACATGGAGGGCGAGGACCGGCGCTACCGGCCCCGCATCCTGGAAGCCGCGGATCAATCCGATCCGCAGCGCAGAAACGACTTTTGGCTCTTCGACAGCAACCTGGAGCCCAAGCGGGCGTTCCCGTCCGTGACCTCCGGCACCACTCCGGAGTCGTCCGAGGTGCGGGACGTGGAGGCGCGGCTCAAGCACATGGACGAGCTGGGCACGGATATCCAGGTTCTCTACCCCACCACCCTGTTGGGTCTCGCCACCCTGAGCCGCCCCCGCACCCAGATCGCCATGTGCCGCGCCTACAACCGCTGGATGGGCGACGTCTGGCGCAAGGGCAAGGGACGGCTGCGCTGGGTGGCGACGCTGCCGCTGGAGACCATGGACACGGCGCTGGAGGAGCTTCGGTTCAGCCGTGACAACGGCGCCTGCGGCTTTCTCCTGCAGGGCCTCATGGGCGAGCGGGTGCCCATCGACGAGTACTACTTCCCGGTCTACGCCGAGGCCAGCCGCCTCGACATGGCGGTGTGCATCCACTCGGGTCTCGTGAACCACGCCCTGAGCGGCATCTTCCACTCCCGCGCCACCGCCCTGTGGATGGCCAAGGTGCCGATCATCACCGCGTTCCACGCGCTGGTGCTGAGCCGCGTCCCGGACCGCTTCCCCGACCTCCGTTGGGGCTTCCTCGAAGCCGCCGCCTCCTGGGTCCCCTACGTCATCACCGACCTCGGCGCCCGCCTCGACCGCACCGGCACCCGCAAGCTCGACGAGAACGTACTGCGCCGAAACCGCTTCTACGTCGCCTGCCAGACCGAGGAGGACCTCCCCTACATCCTGCAACACGCCGGCGAGGACCACATCGTCATCGGCTCCGACTACGGCCACGCCGACACCTCCAGCCAACTGGAGGCCCTGAAGATCCTGCAAGGAAACGAAACGGTCAGCCAGGAAGCCCGCGGCAAGATCGTCGACGGCAACGCCCGGGCGCTGTATGGGCTCTAGCTAGTGGCCTTCCAATAGCCCTCGGGCAGTGCCGCCAAGAATCGTCTCCAGTTCCTCGGCCGGCCACGGCCGTTCCCGGAGCGCGGCCAGGATGGCCCTGCTGCCGTCGGGGACGTGGGGTTCGTCGGTGCCGTAGACGAGGCGGTCGGCGCCGAAGGTGGCGCGGGCGCAATCGAGGGCCGGGCCGGAAACCGTGACGGTGTCGTACCAGCATCGGCGCAGGTACTCGCTCGGGGGGCGTAGGCATTTCTCGTAGCGGCGGTAGCCCCTGTCGACACGGTCCAAGACCATGCACAGGCTGCCGCCGCAGTGGGACCAGACCACGCGGACGTCGGGGCACTCTTCGAGCACGCCGCCAAGGGCGAGCTTGGTCGCGGCCATGGCGGTCTCGCCGAGGTAACCGACGGAGAGGTACTCGCCGCGGTCGTCGGCCGGGCCGTCGACGGGAAACGTCGGGTGCACCAGCACCAGCAAGCGGCGGCGGTGGGCCTCGCGCCAGAACTCGCGGAGTTCCGGAGCGTCGAGTGTGTGGCCGCCTACTGTCGTGGTGATGCCGGCGCCCACGGCTCCCAGGCCCGTGGCCCGATCCAGCTCATCCACCAGTGCGGCGGTGCTCGTGAACGGCAAAGCGGCGACGAAGCGGAAACGGTCCGGGTGCTGCCGACAGACCGCCGCCAGGCCGTCGTTGACCAGCCGCGCGGTGGCCGGACCGGTCCAGCCGGTGTCGAGGGCGCCGACGGACAGGACTTCGACCTTGACCCCGGCCTCGTCCATAGTCCCCAGGCGTCCGCTCAGGTCGGCGTTCGCGGGCGCGGACATGGTATGGCTGCCGCGGCAGGTGAGCGACAGGCCGCGCTCCGACCGGGAAAGCGCGAACTCGGGCCGCACCTTGAGCACCTCGTCGAAGCACCCTTCCGGGTAGAGGTGGGCGTGCATGTCGACGATGTCGCCGGGTGCGATATCAGGCTCTGTCATGATTTATCCACGGGACCCCATCGTTCCGGGGCCCCGCCTGGACCCCGGGTCAAGCCCGGGGTGACGCTTCCTTGGCATCCATAAGCTCCAGCACGTAGCCGGGCTTGAGCGGCAGCCGCGTCACCTCTACCCCCAAGGCATTGGATACGGCGTTGGCCAGGGCCGCGCCGGCGGCGGTGATGCCGCCCTCCCCCGCTCCCTTGACCCCCAGCGGGTTGTGAGGGGACGGAAAGTCCTCGGTGGAAATCAGCTGCCCCCGTGGAACGTCCATGGCGGTGGGCAAGAGATAGTCCATGAAGCTCGTGGCCTGGGGCTGTCCGTCCTGGTCGAAGACGAACTCTTCCAGCAACGCGCCGCCAATGCCTTGGGCCAGGCCGCCGGCCATCTGCCCCTCGACGATCATGGGGTTTATCTTGCGGCCCACGTCCTCCATTACCATATAGTCGAGGATCTCGATCATGCCGGTTTCCCGGTCCACCTCTACAACCGCCACGTGGACGCCGTAGGGGAACGGTCGCTTGTCGGTGGCGAAGAAGTCCTCCTCGGAAATGCCGGGGGTGAAACCCCGGGCCAGGGCCGGTCCGGGCAGCGCCAGCCGCGCCAGCGCGGCGAAGTCGAGGTTCCGCTCCGGTGCGCCCCTGGCGCTGATGCGGCCGTCCGCCAGCTCCAGATCGCCGGCGTCGATCTCCAGCTCGGCGGAGGCAAGCCGCAGGAGCTTGTCCTTGACCTTGCGGCACGCGCCCACCGCGGCGCTCCCGCCCATGACGGTGGAGCGGCTGGCGTTGCTGCCGTTGCCGTAGGGCACCTTGGCGGTGTCGCCGTGCACCACGCGCACGTCTTCGATGGGTACGCACATCTCGTCGGCGACGATCTGGCTCAGGGCGGTGGCGATGCCCTGCCCCACCGAGTTGATGCCGCAGTAGAGCACCACGCCGCCGCTGTTGCCGACCTCCACCCGGGCGTACTCCCAGGGGCCGATGCCGCTGGTCTCGACGAAGCAGCCGATGCCAACCCCCATGGCCCGGCCTTCCGCGCGGGCGGCGGCACAACGCTGTTGAAGCTCGTCATATTTCATGTGACGCAGCGCCGCCTCGAGCTGCCCCGGCAGATCGCCGCTGTCGTACACGTTGTAGTGGTACGGGTTCCTTCCGAGGTCGTAGGGCATCTCCTCCGGGCGGATCATGTTACGCCGCCGAAACTCCGCGGGATCGAGCCCGAGGCGATGAGCCGCCATGTCCACGAGGCGCTCGCGCACGAAGTTGGCCTCGTAGCGGCCAGGGCTCCGGTACGTGCCTACCGGGGTCTTGTTGGTGAGCACGCAGTGGATCTGACAGCGGTAGTTCGGGATGCGCAACGGACCCTGCAACATGGCGGATGACGAGACGATCGGCACGCCGCCGTGGGTGCGGGTGTAGCCGCCCATGTCGAACAGGATCTCCGCGTCCATGGCCGCGATGGTGCCGTCGTTGCGGAGGCCCAGCCGCACCCGATAGGACTGCTGCCGCGAATGGTTGGTGGACTTGAGGTGCTCCGAGCGGTCCTCTATCCAGCAGACGGGCACGCGGAAGTGCATGGCGGCGAAGGGAATCAGGAAGTCCTCGGGATAGAACTCGCCGCGGGCGCCGAAACCGCCGCCCACCGCGGGCTCGATGAAGTGGATCGCGCTCTGGGGCAATCCGCTCAACTCCGAGAGAATGCGCCAGTTGGTGTGGGTCATCTTGGTGGGGCCCCACACCGTGAGCATGCCGCGGCTTTCGTCGTACTCCGCCACCAGGCCGCGGGTTTCGAGCGGGACGGCGGCATGACGATTGGTCTCGAAGGTCTGCTCGATGACGAGGTCACACTCGGAGAGCGCACGCTTCACATCGCCCGTCTCCACCTGGAAGCCGGAGGGCTCGTTTCCAGGCACCGCGTCGTGGAGCCGGGGCGCGTCCGGTGCCATTGCCGCGCGCGCGTCGACCACCGCCGGGAGATCCTCGTAGACCACCTCCACCAGCTCCAGCGCGTCCTCGGCGACATACCGGTCCCGTGCCACCACCACGGCCACGGGCTCGCCCACGTAGCGCACCCAGTCGGTAGCTATCGGGGTCTGCTGCGACCGCTCCAGACCGGGCAACTGTCCGGTGCGCATGGGAATGGTCTTGAGGCCGGGCATGTCCGTGGCCGTGAGCACGCCCACGACTCCGGGAAGTTCCAGCGCAGCAGCCGTGTCGATGGCAACGAGGCGGGCGTGGGCGCGGGTGCTGCGCAGCACCGCGGTATGCACCATGCCGGGCCGGCGAATGTCCCCCACGTACTTGCCGATGCCCCGCAGCAACGGCACGTCCTCCCTGCGCTTCACATTCGAACCGATGTAGGCCATGGCCGTCCGTCAATCCTTTCGAGGCGCCGAGGCTGTCGCACCGCCCTCGGACATCAGCTCCGCGGCCTCGCGGATGGCCGTGACGACGTTCCGGTAGCCCGTGCAGCGGCAAAGGTTGCCGCTCAGCCACTCGCGGATCTCGGTCTCGCCGGGATCGGCATTCTCCCGCAGCAGCGCCCGGGCCGTGAGCAGGATGCCCGGCGTGCAGAAGCCGCACTGAAGCCCGTGCCGCTCCTGGAACTTCTCCTGCAACGGGTGCAGCGTGTCCGGGTCCGGCGCCAGCCCCTCCACGGTGTCGATGTCGGCGCCGTCGGCCTGCACCGCGAACATCAGGCAAGAACGCACGGGATCGCCGTTCAGCAGCACCGTGCAGGCGCCGCACACGCCGTGCTCGCAGCCCACGTGGGTACCGGTGAGGCCCAGGTCGTCGCGGATGAAGTCGCTCAGGAGCTTGCGCGGCTCCACCTCACCCGCGTGCCGGGCACCGTTTATCCGGACCGTGATCTCTCGGGTGCTCATGAAGACCCTTCCTCGAAGGACGCCGCGGCCCGTTGCGCGGCCTCGGCCAAGGCGCGCCGGGCCAGCGCCTCGCAGGCGCGGCGGCGGTACTCGGCGCTGGCGTGCATGTCGGAGTCCTGCTCGATGCCGTCCACGGCGCGGCCGGCCGCCTCTCGGAACAGCGCCGCGGACGGTTCCTGCCCCCGCATCGTTTCCTCGGCGGCTTGCGCCCGGATGGGCGCCGCGCCGGTGAGGGTCAACCGGGCGCCAGCCACCGCGCCGTCGCGATCCAGGGTCACCAACGCCGCCGCCCCGGCAAGTGCGAAGTCGCCGTAGCGGCGGCTCACTTCCTTGAACGAAGCACCGCTCCCGGAGGACACGGCCGGAACCCGCACCTCGCGGAGCAACTCGCCGGGCTCCAGGGCGGTGGTCATGGTGCCGAGGAAAAATTCCTCGGCCGCCACCGTGCGCTCCCCGCCCTCCCCCTGTAGCACCAACGTCGCATCCAGTGTGACCATCGCCACGGGCAGCTCGGCGGATGGATAGGCGTGGGCGAGGCTGCCGCCCACCGTGCCCCGGTTCCGGATCTGGACGTGGCCAATGAATCCGGCGGCTTCACGCAACAGCGGCCAACCGGACGCTGCCTCGTCGGAGCGCTCCAGCGCCCGCTGCCGGGCCATGGTGCCGATGCGCAACTCGCCGCCTTCCACGGACAGGAAGTCCAGCTCGGCCACGCGGTTGAGATCCACCAGGTGCCCGGGACGGGCGAGGCGGAAGTTCATCAGCGGCACCAGGCTCTGGCCGCCCGCCAGTACCCGCGCGTCTTCGCCCAGGCGGCTCAGCAGCGCCACGGCTTCGGACAACGTTGTCGGGTCGTGGTACTCGAATGCAGCGGGTTTCATGTCGCGTCCGAAAAGAGCTTGGGCGGGAACAACACCGCCACCGGCGCCTGCATGGCGTTCATGGAGTTGACCGCGCCGGCGATGGCGTGGGCCATGTCGCCGGGCTGGTTCACTATGCTGTACCGGATGCGAAGGCTTTGCAGCAGCGGCTCGGTGGACCAACCGAAAGGCACCGAGAACCAGCGCTGATCGCCGAAACCGCCGCGGTAGCTGATGAGCAGGAGCATGGGGACGCCAAAGGCCGCGGGCCCCCGTAGCAGGGCGTAGCAGGAAAGCGCGAACCCGGTGTTCTCCATCAGCATCGCCGGCCGCGCACCGCCGAGCCACGCGCCCATGCAGACGCCCACGCCGTCGCTCTCGTTGGCTACCTGAAGGTACCGGACCCCTGAATCGGCCTCCAGCCTCTGGTAGAGCTCAAGGAACGCCGAATCGGGCATGCAGGCCACGAAGTCGATTCCGGCTCCCGTGATGCAGCGGTGCGCTTCAGCCGCGACGTCGTCCTTCACAGCCTGTCCCCTCAGGGCTTCGGCGGCGCCAGGATCGAGCGGCCGCGGATGGCCTCGATGCGCCGCACGAGCCGGTACTTGTTCTCCTGCCCGTCCATGCTGGGGCCCTCCGCCCGCGCCGCCAACTCGATCTTCGCGGTGAGAAGGGCCGGCCCCGGCTCCGAGAACAGGTCTTCCAACGCCGAGGCCACGCCGCCTTCGTCGGCTACCGTGTCGGCGCGCCGGATGCCCGCAGCCAAGGCCATGGCGGTAAGGTCCGCGCCCGCCGCGGTTTGGCTGGGGGCGCCGCCGCGGCTGCCGAAGAGCTGTTCGTTGTCGAAGACGATGATGCGGAGATTCTCCGCTCCGGATGCGGCCACCACCGGCAGGATGCTGGGGGCCAGCAGGAGACTCCCGTCGGTGTCCAGGGAGACCACCCTGGATTCCGGCAGGGTCAGCGCCAGGCCCAAGCTCACCTGGGTGACCATGCCGAGCCCCACGAGGTAGAGGTTCTCCGGCCGGTGGACCACCTGGTAGGTGTCTGCGGTGGTGCCGGCCAGGGCGGCCACCACGATGTCGCTGTCGCTCAGATGATCCCGAAGCCGCTCCAGCACGGCCCGCCGCTCCACCTTCATGACGCGGGATTGTAGTACCGGCACACGGGAAATGCCAGTGACCGGCCTCCGGCCCGCTCAAGTGGACGGCGCGGGCGTCGCCTTCCGCGAAATCCAGTCATACGGGGTCGTTCCAAAGGACCTGGCGCGGGAGCTGAATGACAACCGGAAATACATGACCCCTTACGGTCATGGTCGCATACTTGATCAGCCTCTTCGCTTCGGCCACGTCCATGAGAGTGTAGTGCGGGATCCCCATGCCCCGGAGCAGGGGCTCCGCAAGGTACCGGGTGACCACGTGGTAGTCCGTATATTCCCCCAGCCCATCCGTGTGGCTCGTCAGGATCAGCGTCGCCATTCTCTGCTGTATCCCGAGCCAAGCCAGTGCAAGGTAGGACATCCCCAACCCCGACGCCTCCATCATGATGCAACTCGTCCTGCCCCCCATGAATCCTCCCATGGCAATGGCCATTCCCTCGTCTTCCCTGGTGACCGACACGCTGAGCATCCCGGGATCGTCCGCGGCGAACCGCTGGATAAGGTAGTTCGAGCTGTCCGGAAGATAGACGAACATATCGATTCCCGCGGCCTTGACTCCTTCGTAAATGGCCCGCGCATGCTCCAGACTGAGATTGCCCGGCTCGCGGGGCACCACCTCGCGAAGGTTCCGGTAGACGGCCTCGACCTTGCCCTTGTCGTCACCGGCGCCGAAATCAAAGCCCACGTCCTTGAACGTCGTCGCACCTGCATGCATGGGATCGACCCAGCCCTTGTCCACCAGGGCCCTGCGGAATCTGATGGCGTTTTCGGTCATTCCATAGGGAACCGGCGCCGCGGCAGGAGTGCTGGTGTCGACCTTCGCCACGATGACGTACGGTTTGTCATCCCGGAGAGCCCGGACAAGGACATCTTCGAACTCTCTTTCGTCCCGGACCGTGTAGGCGTGCTCGATTCCCGCACCCTTGGCCAATTGCTCGAAATCGCAGCGCCCGGCCGTGGGGGTCGGCATGGGGCCCATGTGACCTCCCCTGACTTTTCCGCATGTCATCCAGGACTCATTGTCCCAAACGATATGGATCAGGTTGGGAGGAGCGGCACTGGCGACCGTGCAAAGTGTGGACATGCCGGCGACGGCGGATCCGTCACCATCGCTGACGATGACTTTTTGATCTGGAATCGCCAACGCCAGACCGAGACCGAGGGGTGACGGATACGGGAGATTGACCTGATAGAGATTCAGGTCGTTGTGCCCCAGAGAATTCAACTCCGATGGCTGATAACCGACGCTTACGATGATCGGCTCATCCGTCCGGTGTTTCATCAGCACCTTGAGAGCATCTATCCGTTCCATGTCACCTCCGCTGTTGCAACCGCCCCCCGAGTCGACCCTGGCGCGTGGGCGATTGAAATCACCCTAGTCCCGTTGATTTCGTTCATGCAATAGGAAATGTTGGGAGGCGGGAGTCAAGACAAATGCGGAGCACGGATTCCAGGCACATTCAAACCGCCTTCCACTGGGGCGCCTACCAGGTCGAGGTCCAGGACGAGCGCATCGTCGCTGTACGGCCGTTCGGAGAAGACCCGGATCCGTCGCCCATCGGGCGCTCGATTCCGGACGTCGTGCACCACCCCTGCCGTGTGGCGCAGCCGATGGTGCGCAAGGGTTGGCTGGAGCGGGGACCCCGGCACCACGGAGGAGGCCGCGGCACGGAGCCGTTCATCCCCCTGAGCTGGGACAAGGCCCTGGACCTGGTGGCGGGGGAGCTGCGGCGCGTGCGCGACGCGTCCGGCAACGCGGCAATCTTCGGCGGCTCCTACGGCTGGGCCTCCGCGGGCCGTTTCCACCATGCCCAGAGCCAACTGCACCGGTTCCTGAACCAGTTCGGCGGCTACGTCCGGTCGGTGAATACCTACAGCTATGCCGCAGGGGAGGTCATCGTCCCCCATGTCCTTGGCCACGACTGGACATACGTCCGCGACGAAGCTACGTCGTGGCCGGTGATCGCCAAGCACACGAAGCTGGTGGTCAGTTTCGGGGGACTCCCGCTCAAGAATACCCAGGTCAGCGCGGGCGGTCTGGGCAAGCACGCGGTGCGCGGTTGGCTCCAACGCTGCAAGGAAAACGGCGTCGAGTTCGTGAATGTCAGCCCGGCAAGGAACGACGCCGCGGATTTCCTCGAAGCCGAATGGTTGGCGCCGCACCCCAATACCGACACCGCCCTGATGCTGGGTCTGGCACATGCGCTGCTCCATGAGGGCGTCCACGACCAGACATTCCTCGACAAATACTGCACCGGGTTCGAAACCTTCCGCGGCTACCTCACGGGCGAGCGGGACGGTCAACCCAAGGACCCGGACTGGGCGGCGGCGATATGCGGCCTTCCCGCGCCCGCCATCCGCGACATGGCCCGGCGGATGGCAGCGCAGCGGACCCTCATTACGGTGAGCTGGTCGCTGCAGCGCGCCGACCATGGTGAACAGCCTTACTGGATGGCGGCGGTCCTCGCCGCCATGCTGGGCCAGATCGGGCTTCCCGGCGGCGGCATCGGCTACGGCTACGGCTCCACCGGCACCATCGGCAATTCCGTGAGGTCCGTCGGCGGAATGGCCCTGCCGCAGGGCGCCAACGCCGTAAAGGAATTCATTCCGGTGGCCCGGATCACGGACATGCTTCTGAACCCCGGAGAACCGTTCGACTACAACGGGCAGCGCCTGGAGTATCCCGACATCCGTCTCATCTACTGGTGCGGCGGCAACCCTTTTCATCACCACCAGGATCTCAACCGGCTGGTGGAAGCATGGCAACGCCCCGAAACGATCATCGTCCACGAGCCCTGGTGGAACGCCCAGGCGCGGTACGCCGACATCGTGCTGCCGGCCACCACCCCCCTGGAGCGCAACGACATCGGCAGGCAAGCGGCGGATCCCGTCCTGTTCGCCATGGCACAAGCCATCGCTCCGGTGGGTGAGGCACGGAACGACTACGACATCTTCTCGGACCTTGCCGATCGATTGGGGTTCAAGGACGGCTTCACCGAGGGCCGGCTGGAGGAAGACTGGCTACGGCACCTCTACGACACGTTCCGTCGCGGGTTCATCCATGAGGGTATCGAGTTGCCGCCCTTCGATGCATTCCGGCGTGCCGGTCACATCACCCTGCCGACGGAGGGCGAGGAGAAGGTGCTGCTCGCCAGATTCCGGGAGGATCCCGTCGCGCACCCCTTGCCGACGCCATCCGGGCGTATCGAGATCTTCTCGGACACCATCGCGGGCTTCGGCTACGACGACTGCCCCGGCCATCCGGCGTGGATCGAGCCCGCGGAGTGGCTGGGCGGAGAGAGCGCGGATCGTTTCCCTCTGCACCTCATCTCCCATCAGCCCGCCACGAGGCTTCACAGCCAACACGACCCGGGAGCCGTGAGCATGGCCAACAAGGTGCAGGGCCGGGAACCGCTCCTGATCCACCCCGCCGCCGCGGCCGCGAGGGGAATAGCGGACGGGTCCGTCGTACGCGTCTTCAACGATCGCGGAGCCTGTCTCGCCGGCGCCCGTACTACGGACAGCGTTTCGCCCGATGTCGTCGTCCTCGCTACCGGAGCATGGTACGACCCCGAGGCGCCCGGCGGGTTGGAGCGACACGGCAACCCCAACGTCCTGACCCTGGACAAGGGAACCTCCCGTCTCGCGCAGGGTCCAATCTCCCAAACGGCGCTGGTCGAGGTCGAGGCGTTCGACCGCGACCTGCCGGAAGTGCGGGCTTTCACCCCGCCCGAGCTTGAATTCTGACACCGGCCATACAAGGATGTCCGACTATGCAACGGAGAAGGAAGGTGCCCGGTGGTGCCGCTGGTCTTCAAAACCAGTCTGAGGGCCGTAAGGTTCTCGGAGGGTTCGACTCCCTCCCTTCTCCGCCACATCCGGAGCTGACGCTTTGAACAGGGGCGGGACACCCGCGGTGAGCGTTTCGCCAGACCCCGCCGAGCCGCGGCGAGGCCGTATACTGACGCTGTTGGCGACGGGCCACGGCGTTACCCATTGGTTCCACGGCATCCTGGCGGTGTCCCTGCCCCTGATCACCAGGGACTTCGGCATCACGTATACCCAGGTCGGGGCGCTTCGCTCGGTTCAACGCGTATCCCACATCATCAGCATCACCGCCGGCGGCCTGGCCACGGACTTCTTGAAGGATCGCAAGGGTATCCTGCTGTTTTCCCTGGTATGGCCTTCCCTGTTCTTCTCGCTTCAGGGGTTTTCCACCACATTCCTCATATTCGGGGCGCTCCTTTGCACCCAGGCCCTGGCGGGAGGGTTCATGTGGCACGCGCCGGCACGAGCCGTCATCGGCGACCGGTTCCCGGACCGCATGGGATTCGCCCTGGGCATCCATGCCATGGGGGGCTATCTCGCCTCCGCCGCCGGCCCCGCCATTATGGGCGCGGTGCTCGCCTGGGTGAGCTGGCGCACGGTCTTCACCTTCCAGTTCCTGCCCGGAATCGCCGCCGCGCTCTTTCTCTGGCTGTTGCTGCCGCGCCTGGGACACGCGCCACGGGACCGGCAGGGAGTATCCTATGGCCGCGCGCTGCGCAGCGACGTCCTCACCAATCTTCCATTGATCGGCGTAACCGTCGTGGCCGGCTTGCGATCCATCGGCGAGAATCTCATACCGACCTTTCTACCCCTCTATCTTTCGGTGGAGATGAAGATGGGGACGGGCGCCATCGGCGTCTATCTAGGGTGCCTGGCGCTGGTAGGGACGGTTTTCGCTCCCATCGTGGGGCACATGTCGGACCGTTGGGGGCGGAAGAGCACGATCTTCGTCTCGTTGCTCACGGGCGGACTGCTGATCGGCTCGATCCCGTTGTTCCCGTCCGGTTGGTTGCTGTTGCCTGTCGTGTCCCTGGGCGGGATGGCGCTCTTCGCGGTGGGACCCATCATCCAGGCCAGCGGCCTGGAGCACGCGCCGAAGGATATCTGGGGCGCGGCACAGACATTCATGGACGTGGGCCGGTCTTCGTTCTCCCTGGTCTTCCCGTTGATCGCCGGCGCCGTAGCCGACCTCTACGGTTTGAGCTACACGTTCTATCTCTTCGCCATCGTTAATCTCGTGGCGGCGGCCACGATCCTGATCGTCCCCAGGGCGCGAACTCCCATAAAGGACTTGAAGACCTGAACCGAGGTGGGCACCCTGTGAAGATGCCATCGAATCTGCAGTCGAGTACGACCCTCCGTGCACTCACGGAGCGGTCGAACGCCAAGGGACTCGCTCATCTGGCACTCCATCTCGGAGTGATCGCGGCGGCGGGAGCCGCATACGCAGCCGCTTTCGGGACCGCCTGGATGTTCCTCGCCGCATGGGCCTACGGCACCTGTCTCGTCTTTCTCTTCGCGCCGCTCCACGAGACGATTCACGGCACGGCGTTCCGAAGCCGCCGGCTCAATCGCACGGTCTCGACCGCCTGCGGATGGATCCTCGTCCTGCCGCCCCGCTACTTCCGCGCGTTCCATTTCGAACACCACCGGCACACCCAGGACCCGGAACGCGACCCGGAGCTGGCGGACCCGCCGCCCGGCGGGTGGCGCGAGTACTTGTGGCGGGTGATCGGCCTGCCGTACTGGCTCAATCAGGTCCGGTTGATGGCTTCGCACGCGGCGGGACGCGTGGACGAGCCATGGATCGCGACTTCCGAACGAGGCCGGATCGTCTTCGAGGCGCGGCTCTTCCTCGCAAGCTACGTGGCTGCCGGGGCGGTCTCGGCCGCGGCCGGAAGCACGGCGCTCATCTGGTGCTGGATCGTTCCCGCGCTGCTCGGGCAGCCGATGCTGAGGCTCTACCTCATGGCCGAGCACACGGGTTGTCCGACCTCCCCCGACATGCTCGAGAACTCGCGGACCGTACACACCAACGCCCTGGTGCGTTTCCTCGCGTGGAACATGCCGTTCCATGCGGAGCATCACGCCTATGCCGCAGTGCCGTTTCATGCCCTTCCGCGCATCCATGCCGAGCTTGCCCCGCGCATTCTTAACCAGTCGCCGGGTTACGGACGGGTTCATCGGGAACTCGCTCGGAGCTTTCGGTAGCCGGAAAGGACGAGACACCCGCGGTGAACGCTTCGTCCGATCCTTCGGGCCGGCGTCAATCTCACGGCGGCTGCCGTGATTCTCATGGTTCCCGAGCCCGGGAATTCCGAGAAGACGTGGACCGCGGCTGAAATCCGCTGGACGGAACACCAGGAGGAGACATGACAACGGACCAACCTGTGCGCATCGGCGTCATCGGCGGCGGTTTTGGCGTCCAGCACCTGCAGGGTTTTGGCGTCACGGAGAACGCCGAGGTGGTGGCGTTCTGCCAGAGGACCCGAGACAAGGCGGAGGCCATGGCCGGGAAGTTCGGCGTGCCTCACGTGTACACGGACTACCGCAAACTCCTGGCCCACAACGGCCTCGACGCGGTGAGCATCGTGGCGCCGCCGCACCTCCATGCCGAGATGACCGCCGCGGCGCTGGAAAGGGGCCTCCACGTGCTGTGCGAAAAGCCCCTGGCCATGAACGCGGCGGAGGCCGAGGCCATGCTCAAGCAGGCGGAAGCGGCCGGGCGCGTGCACATGACCGCGTTCAACCACCGCCACATCCCGGCGCTAGCCTACATGAAGGAGCTCATGGACGGCGGCTACGTGGGCGGACGGGTGCTCCACGTGGAGAGCCGCTGGTTCGGCGAGACCCGCCTCGCCCCGGACCAGACCCACTACTGGCGCCACACGCGGGAGCTTGCCGGCTTCGGAGTCCTCGGCGACATCGGCGTCCACGTGGTGGACCGCCTCCGCTGGCTGATAGGCGAGTTCGAGAGCGTCTGGGGGCACGGGGACACCTTCATACCGGAGCGGAACGACGACCGCGGCGTTCCCCGGCCGGTTACGGTGGACGACAACTTCACGCTCCTCGGACGTCTGGCCGGCGGCGCTTCGGCGTGCATCCGCCTCAGCGGAGTGGCCAGAAAGAGCAACTACCAGAACCTCGAAATATACGGCGATGCCGGAATGCTGCGGTTCGCTTTCGACCGCAACGTCGAGGGATGGATCCGCGGCCAGCTCTGGGGCGCCCGCGGCGACACGCGCTCACCCGAACCCCTGGAGATCCCGGAGCGCTACACCCGGGGACTCGACCCCTCGGACCCGCAGCGCGCCCAGGGGGAGTTCATCTTCGCCGCCCTCACCCGCGTCTTCGTCGACGCGATCCGGAACGGCGCCCCGGCCTCACCGAGCTTCGCCGACGGCCTCGCAGCCCAGCGCGTGCTCGACGCGGCGCTGTGCGCGGCGGAAGAAGGACAGTGGGTCCGCGTGTAAGGCCCGCCGATGGTCCTTTCCGAGATACCCTTTCCACCCGTTCGTCCTGAGCGTGGCGAAGCGAATTCGAAGTGCGACATTCTCAGTTCCGGCCGCCAAAATGAGAAGCGAAAAACGAGCCGCTCGGGCGGCAAGGAGAGCCCATGCACATGTTCAAACCCATCTGGAGAGCTGAGCAGAATCGTTTCAATCGCATGTTGTTCAGCCTCGCTTTCATCTTTCTGTTAGGCTTGGTTGGCTGCGACAGCCGTGACGAACAGCGAGACGAACAGAAACTCGCTCACTACCAGCAACTGGGAATCCTCTCCGCGCGACTGGATGCGTTTGAGAGCGGCCTCCAACAGCAGCAACGCGCTCTTCAGGGACAGTCGAGCGCCCTAAGAAAGATACTCGACAACGTTTCCCCCGCGAGCATGTCTCCAGAGTGGGAAGGCCGCCTCAAGAAGCTTGAAGATCAGGTGAGCGATGTCAGGCGATGGCCGAAGGACGCTAGCGAGGCCGAGCGCTTCCTCGACCAGGCATCCGAACTCATCACCGGTCTTCCGGCTCGGGCCGAGCCGCAATACCTTCCGCGGCTCTCGCCGATCCGATGGGCGGCGATGGCTTTCGCCGGTTTGAATGAACCGCCAGATGCGGACCCGTCACTTGAACGACTCGATCAACTCGCCGACGAACTGCGCGCCTTGGCCGGCGCCAAGCCGGAGGGCGGCGCCGAGGCATTGGTGTCAGTGCTGCAGGAGCGCGCCACCGAACTGGCCAGCCAAGCGGCGCGGCGGCGCGTCACCGAGGCGGTAGAGCAAGCGGAGCAATACCTGGAGGGCAGTCCGGGCGCCGCAGCAGAGGTTGCCGAGATCTACGAGTCTTTGGGGTTCTACGCGGCAGACCCCGAAAGGGGCGGCGCCGATTTCGATATCCCCACCCTGCAGAAGAAACTGTACAAGGAGATGCTGCGACGCCAAGCCGTTGAGCAGGCCGCGACCCTGCGAGACCGATGGGAAACCGCACGGGAACTGGAGCACGATCAGCCCGCGCTCTATGAAGCATCCGCCAGGACGCTGCTGCAACAGGTGGTGGCTGCCCGTGTTGCACTCGTTCTGGAAGGCGTCCTCACGCCGGTCGAAGACGGGTTGGAGAGAGACCTGCGGCGCGCTGTAGCGACCATCGAAACCGAAGCGACCCGACGCGCAGAAGAGCGCCAAGCCCGCGCCGTGCGGGCGTATCAGCGCTGGGCGCTTTCCGAAATCAGGGAGTTCGATAAGGCGCTTCAGGGGATCTCCAAAGAAGCTGATGATGCCAGTTCGTGGCTGGACACTGCCAAGTCGTTGGTGCCGGATAGATTGATGTCGGATAGCCCCGAGCGCCAGAAACGTCGTGAGTACCTCGACGCCGGGCAGTTTCGCGACGTCCGGCAAGCCATGATCGACCATCTCCTGCCCGTCAATCTCGCTTTGCTGGACCTGCCCGTTCACGAACGCTACCAGCAGGCGTTTCAAAAAGGCTGGCGAAAGTTGGACGGACACGACGATCAAACCGACGTGGCGATAGCCTCAGCGGTCGCCGAGAAGAAATCGTTGCGGCTATTTCTAGAGGAACCGGAGGATGGGTCGTGAGAGTTCATCGCGTGATCGTTATGGCCGTTTTCGCGTTGGCCGCAACGGCACTCAACACCGTGCCGGCCCGCTCCGCTGTCCCCTCTCTGGACCTGCCGATGACGCCGCGGGAACGGTCGGTACAGCTCAACCTGCTAGCTAGGCCCGAGACGGCCCGAAGACTCTTTCCGTCCACGGTGGCCGAGCGCAACTTCTTCCATCTTAAGCGCGACTACCGACGTAATTATTGGGACCCGTCGCCGTATGGGCGAGCACCTCAGGTCGAGCGCGTAGATGAACAAGATCGCGCGAGGCTGACTGCCGGGCACGGCGAAAAGGCTCGGATCGGTACCCTCGGCCTCCGGGAAGGACGCGACTTCGTATATTGGGATCACCGATTGGGTGTCGTCCGTGTACTAGAAGCGAAAGGAGGCAATTCTCAACCCGGGCGCTCCCACGATTCGTGGCAGGATACGATGCGAATTGCGATCCGGGCGGCTGTACTTGCCTACCGGTCACCAATCGCAAACGAACTGGCCAAGACCCTGGTGGCCCGCAGTCTCCAGAGCGTTATGCAGACAAACGTCGTAATGGACAGGGTCTGAACCGCCCCGGGTTTCCCGGAGACTCTATTCTTTGAGAGGATGGGGTCATGAAGAAGTCAACGAGGTACTCCCCGGAGGTACGGGAGAGAGCGGTGCGCATGGTGATGGAGCACCAGGCGGGGCACGATTCGCAGTGGG
>JAJDTQ010000150.1 GCA_022827045.1 Candidatus Binatia bacterium | reverse complement strand
GAAGTGCTCGTAGCCGAAGAGCCGGCCGGTGCGCCCCATGCCCACCTGGACCTCGTCGAAGATCAGCAGCAGTCCCTTGTCGTCACAGAGCTGCCGCAGCCCGCGAACGTAGGACTCGTCCGGCACCACCACCCCGCCCTCGCCCTGGATGGGCTCCACCAGGATGGCCGCGGTGCGCTCGTCCACCGCGTCCTCCGCGGCGTCCAGGTCGTTGAACGGCACGTAGCGGAAACCCGCCGGCAGCGGATCGTAACCGAGCCGGATCTTCTCCTGGCCGGTAGCCGTGAGCGTGGCCAGGGTACGCCCGTGGAAGGAGTTGAGGGCAGTGATGACCTCGCTTCTGCCGCCGGCCTGCTCCGAGCCGTAGCGCCGCGCCAGCTTGATGGCGGCCTCGTTGGCCTCGGCGCCGCTGTTGCAGAAGAACACCCGGTCGGCGAAGGAATGGTCGCAGAGGGCCTTCGCCAGCCGGGCCTGGGGCTCGATGTGGTAGAGGTTGGACACGTGGATCAGGGACCGCACCTGCTCCGAAACGGCCTTGGCCACGGCGGGGTGACAGTGGCCGAGACTGTTCACGGCGATGCCGGCCACGAAATCCAGGTACCCCTTGCCGTCCGCGTCCCACACCCGCGCCCCCTCCCCCCGCACCAGCGCCATGGGGAAGCGCGCGTAGGTGTTCATCACGTGTTTGTCGGTCAACTGTTGTACTTCGATATTCGACATGGTTCCTCAGTCCCGGACCACCTCGGTCCCGACGCCCCGGTTGGTGAAGATCTCCAGCAGCACGGCATGGCGGTCCCGGCCGTCGATGATGTGGGTCTTGACCACGCCCCCGTTCAGGGCGTCGACACAGCATTCGACCTTGGGGATCATTCCCGAGGAGATGACGTCCCGCCCGATGAGATCGGCGGACTGGGAGATGGTGAGGGTGCTGATCAGCCCGCCCTCGCGGTCCCGGACTCCTTCCACGTCCGTGAGGAGGATGAGCTTCTCCGCGCCGAGGGCGGCCGCCACCCGTCCCGCCACCAGGTCCGCGTTGATGTTGTAGGTCTCGCCCTTTTCCCCCACGCCCACGGGAGCGATGACCGGGATGAAGCGGTTGCCGTCGAGGGAACGGATCACCGTGGGGTCCACGCGGACGATCTCGCCGACCATGCCGATGTCGATGATCTCGGTGCTCTCCCCGTCGCCGGGCACCGTCACGTTCATCTTGCGCGCCAGCACGAGCTGGCCGTCCTTGCCGCTGAGGCCGACGGCGGCGCCGCCGTGCTGGTTGATGAGGGCGACGATCTCCTTGTTGACCTTGCCCACCAGGACCATCTCGATGATGTCGATGGTCTCGGAATCCGTGACCCGCATGCCGCGGACGTAGCGGCTCTCGATGCCCATCTTCCCCAGCGTCTCGTTGATCTGGGGTCCGCCGCCGTGCACCACCACGACGTTGATGCCCACGTACTTCAGCAGCACGACGTCCTGGGCGAAGCACTGCTTCAGCTCCTCGTCCACCATGGCCGCGCCGCCGTACTTGATCACGAACGTCTTGCCGAAAAAACGCTTGATGAACGGAAGCGCTTCCAGCAGGACTTCCGCCTTGCCTATGAAATCATCCACTTCAGGTCACTCCGCTGGGGGGCTACAGGATGTACCGGGACAGGTCCTCGTTCTTGAGGATGGCGTCCAGACGCTCGCTCACGTATCCCGCGTCGATGCGGACCTCCCGGCCCGGCATCTCCGGCGCGGTGAAGGAAACCTCGTCCAGCAGCTTCTCGAGGATCGTGTGCAGCCGGCGGGCGCCGATGTTCTCCATCCTCTCGTTGGCTTCGGCGCTGATGCGGGCGATCTCCTCGATGGCATCCTCCAGAAAGAGCAGACGGATATTCTCGGTCTCCAGCAAGGCCACATACTGCCGTATCAGCGCGTTCTTGGGCTCGGTCAGGATGCGCACGAAGTCGTTCTTGTCCAGCGAGCTCAACTCGACGCGGATCGGAAACCGGCCCTGGAACTCCGGGATCAGGTCCGACGGCTTGGAGTTGTGAAAGGCGCCGGAGGCGATGAAGAGGATGTGGTCGGTCCTCACCAGACCGTACTTCGAGTTCACCGTCGAGCCTTCCACGATGGGCAGGAGATCGCGCTGGACCCCTTCACGGGACACGTCGGGGCCGTGGACGGATTCCCGCCCGGCGATCTTGTCGATCTCGTCGATGAACACGATGCCCGACTGTTCCACCCGCCTGGTGGCCTCGCCCACCACCGTGTCCATGTCCACGAGCCGGGCGGCCTCCTCCTGGGTCAGGAGCTTCATGGCCTCCGGGATCTTCACGGTCTTTCGCTTGGACTGCTTGGGAAGCAGGTTGGAGAACATCTCCTTGATGTTCGACTCCATCTCCTCCATTCCCTGCGGCGTGAGCACCTCGATCATCGGCGTCATGTTCTGGGTCAGCTCGACGTCCACGTCGCGGTCGTCCAGCCTGCCCGCGCGCAGCATCTTCCGGAGCTTTTCCCGGGTATCCGGCGACGGCCGGTACGCCTCTTCGCCGCCGTTGTCCGGGGCCTGCGGCTCGGGCAGCAGCAGGTCCAGGACCCGCTCTTCCGCCAGGTCCCTGGCCTTGACCTGGACCTTCTCCTGTTCCTCCTCCCGGACCATCTTGACGGACAGGTCCATGAGGTCCCGGATGATGGACTCCACGTCCCTGCCCACGTAGCCCACCTCGGTGAACTTCGAGGCCTCCACCTTGATGAACGGCGCCTGCGCCAGCTTGGCCAGCCGCCGGGAGATCTCGGTCTTCCCCACCCCCGTGGGCCCGATCATGATGATGTTCTTGGGCGCGATCTCGTCCCGCAGCTCCTCGGGCACGAGCTGCCGCCGCCAGCGGTTGCGCACGGCCACCGCCACGGCCCGCTTGGCGTCGCGCTGGCCGACGATGTAGCGGTCCAGCTCCGAGACGATCTCGCGGGGCGTCATGACGGGCGTCAGCGAATGGCCCGCCGGCGCCCGGACGCTCATCTGTCGGCTTTCATCCTTCATGAAACTGTTTCGGCAAACGGCCGGCCCGCGCGGGCCGGGCGAGCCGTGCCCCGAATCAGGGCAACTCCTCGATGGTCAGATTGTCGTTCGTATAGACGCAGATCGCCGCGGCCACCTTCATGGCTTCCTCGGCGATGGCGCGGGCATCAAGCGGGCTATGGTGGACCAAGGCGCGCGCCGCGGCAAGCGCATAGTTTCCGCCCGAACCGATGGCGATGACGCCGTCGTCGGGCTCCACCACGTCGCCGTTGCCCGATACCACCAGCGAGGCGTCGACATCGGCGACGATCATCAGCGCCTCCAGCCGCCGGAGCACCCGGTCGGTGCGCCAATCCTTGGCCAACTCCACCGCCGCCCGCCGGAAAACGCCGCCGTGCTGCTCAAGCTTGCCCTCGAACTTCTCGAACAGCGTGAACGCGTCCGCCGTGGCGCCGGCGAACCCCGCGATGACGCGGTCGCCGTAGAGCTTCCGCACCTTGCGCGCCGTGTGCTTGAGCGCGGTGTCGCCGAGGCTCACCTGGCCGTCTCCGGCCACGACGATCTTGTCGCCGTGGCGGACGGCGAGTATGGTGGTTCCGTGAAACATCGTCAATCGAATCGCGCCGCGAGGGCTCGCCGAACCGAATCAACGGCAGGCGCGTTCCGGTCAAACCGGCAAGTGTAACAGGAAATCGCGGACTTCGCAGGCCCTCGCCGCCCGGAAACGGGCTACGGGGGAGAGTCCGTAGCGGCACCTTCCGGCACGCCGCCGGGCGCTCACGCCCGGGGATGGGCGCGGTCGTACACGGCCGTGAGCTGATCGAGATTGACGTGGGTGTAACGCTGGGTGGTGGAGAGACTGGCGTGGCCCAGCAGCTCCTGGATCGAGCGCAGATCCGCGCCGGCGTTCAGCAGGTGCGTGGCGAAGGTGTGACGCAGGCCGTGGGGGCCCATGCGCACGGGAATGCCGGCCAGACGCAGGTACTTCTCCACGATCCGGGCGACGCTGCGGGTGGTGATGCGGCTGCCGAAGCGGTTCAGGAACACCGGCTCTCCGCCCCGGGCCTCGCGCCCCCACTGGCCGCGCTGGTGCGCGGCGTAGTCGCGCAACGCGGCCAGCGCCACCTCCCCGACCGGGACGATGCGCTCCTTGGAGCCCTTGCCGAAGACCTTGAGCACGCCCAGGGAAAAGTCCACGTCGCGCCAGTCCAGGCCCACCAGCTCGCTCACCCGGACCCCCGACGAATAGAGCACCTCCATGACCGCGCGGTCGCGGGCCGGGAGGATTCCTTCTTCCGGCAGGCAGCCCAGCACCCGAAACGCCTCGTCGACTGAAAGAAATGATACCAGCGGGGCCTCCTGCTTGGGGGTGGAGAACCCCACCAGCGGATCCTTGGGGATCACCCCCTCGCGCACGAGGTAGCGAAAGAACCCCTTCAGGGCCGCGAGCTTCCGTCCGATGGTGCTCTTCTTGCGGGTCTCGTGAAGGGCCTTCAGGTAGCCCCGGATCCAGCGGACGTTCACGGACCGAAGCGCCGCGTTCCCGGGGGCGTCGAGGTCGAAGCCGTTCTCTTCCAGATAGCGGCGCAACCCCTCCACGTCGGTGAGGTAACCCTTGACCGTGTTGGGGGAGAACCGCGCCTGATGCCGCAGATAGTCCCCGAAGCCCTCGATTCGCCGTGCGAATTCGTCCATCGGATGCGGTAGCTCGCCCTGTCTGCTCGAAGCGGGCACGGGCGGGTTCAAAACCTAAAACGAGATGCCGGCGACCATCCCTGCCGCCTGCCTACAGCGCCGGCGCATAGAGGTTGTCGGGCAGGCCCCTGATGTAGTCCACGGTCTCCTCCAGCGACACGACGTCCGCGTACTTCATGTTCATGTCGAAGAGGTTGATCTTGTGCGACGACTGGCCGCGGTCGAAGGTGCACTCCTCGACCACCGAGACGGTGTAGTTGTACGAGAACGCGTCGATGACCGAGGCGCGCACGCAGCCGCTCGTGGTGGTGCCGGCCACCAGCAGGGAGTCGGCGTGCACCTCGTTCAGCATGCTGGTGAGCGGGGTGCCGAAAAAGGCGCTGGGCTTCTGCTTGCGCACCACCACTTCGCCCTTCTGCGGCGCGATCTCCGCGACGATCTCGTTGCCCTTCTTGGCCAGGTCTTCGAAGTCCTCGCTGCCGCGCGAGTTCTTGCCGTGCCAGCGGCCGAAGGCGACGGAGTCCTCCTCGCCGTGACCGGTGGTGAAGAATATCGGCAGGTGCTTCTTCCGGGCTTCCTCCAGCAGGGTGATGATGTGGTCCACGCCGACCCAGCCCTCCTCGCCGCAACTGTTGCGGAAGCGCTTGACGGACTCGAGGATGGGCTCGCGGCGGTCGCCGACGAAGTTGTAGTTGACGTCGATGACGAGGACGGCCGGCCGTTGGCCGAACCCGGCCTTGGCGCCGTAGCCGGACAGCGCGAACACTTCCTTGTCACGGTCGGTCAGAATGTCATCCCATGAATTGGCCATAAGTGACTCCTCTCCGAAACCGGCGGGCACCGCCGTCTCGGCAACGCACGTCCTTGTATTTCTAAGCAATTATTCCGCCTGAAGCGTCATCCGTCAAGCTGCCGCCGCTCGCTCCTTGACTTGCGGGTTGGCGAGTTCCATATTGTTTTGTCGTGTTGACGGACCAATTCCATCGCCCGCTGCAGGACCTGCGGATATCCGTGACGGATAGGTGCAACTTCCGTTGCACCTACTGCATGCCCTTCGACCACTACGACTGGATCGACAAGCGGGAGATCCTGACCTACGAGGAAATCTGCCGGGTGGTGCGGCTCGCCGTGCCCCTGGGAGTGAGGAAGATCCGCCTGACCGGGGGTGAGCCGTTGCTGCGGCGCGACCTGCCGGATCTGGTGCGCCAGCTTTCCGGTATTCACGGCATCGAGGACATCGCGCTGACCACCAACGGCTCGCGGTTGAGCGAAATGGCTGAAGTGCTGCGGTCGGCCGGCCTCAAGCGGATCAACGTGAGCATCGACAGCCTCGACCCGGGGCGTTTCGAGCGTATCACGAAGCGCGGCGACCTGGACGAAGTCCTGAAGGGCCTGTTCGCGGCCCGGGACGCCGGCCTGGAACCGGTCAAGATCAACGCGGTGATCGAACGAGGTGTCAACGAGGACGACATCCTCGAGCTCGTGGCATTCGGACGGGAGCACGGCTTCGTGATTCGCTTCATCGAATACATGGATGTCGGCACCGCCAACGCCTGGCGCCTGGAACGCACCGTGCCCAAGAAGGAGATCATCGAGCGCATCAACGCGCGCTTCCCCCTGGAGCTGGCGGGCAGGGACGGTGGCAACGCCCCGGCCGTGGACTACACGTTCCGCGACGGCAAGGGCACGGTGGGCATCGTCGCTTCCGTAACCGAGCCGTTCTGCGGCACCTGCAGCCGCGGACGCCTGACCGCGGACGGCCGCCTGGTCACGTGCCTCTTCTCCCGCACCGGCCACGACCTCAAGGCGCGGCTCCGGAGCGGAGCCGGCGACGACGACATCCGCCAGTGGATGGAAGCCGTGTGGAGCGGGCGCACCGACCGGTTCTCGGCCGAACGGCTCGAAGCCATACGATCGCCCGACGGCTACGACCCCGAGAAACACGACAAGATCGAGATGATTACGCTGGGGGGCTGACGCGCCCTCCCCGATCCCCGCGCGTGCTTCCTCGCACCGGTCGCCCGCCCGGTCGAGGCCGCTTCACCAGGACACTCGCATGCTGCTCATCAACAATGAAACCGTAGAGGAAATCCTCGACATGAAGGGGTGCATCGATGCCCTGGAGACCGGCTACCGCGACCTGCTGGCGCAACGGGCGGTGTACCGGCCGCGCATCGACCTGTACGTGCCCCAGGACGACCCCGAACGCATGTACCGCTGGGGCACCATGGAGGGAGCCTCCCGCTCCTTCGGCGTGTTCGCCATCCGGATGAAGTCGGACATGTTGGAGTGGCCGGAAGGCGGCACGGTGGAGAAGTACTGCATGGAGCCCGGCACCTACTGCGGGCTGGTGCTGGTCTTCTCGGCGCGGAACGCCGAACCCCTGGCCATCATCAACGACGGCATCATCCAGCACATGCGGGTCGGCGCCTGTGCCGGCCTGGCCGCCCGTTATCTGGCCCGCGACGACGCGGCAGTGGTCGGAATGCTCGGCTCCGGCGGCATGGCGGAGACCTATCTGCGCGCCTTCGCCGAGGTCCGCAAGCTCCGGGAGGTGAAAGTCTACAGTCCCACCCAGGCCAACCGCGAGGCTTACGCGCGCAGAATGAGCGAGATGCTCGGCGTGCCGGTGACGGCGCGGGAAGGCGTGGAGGAGGTGGTGCGGGGATCGGACATGGTGGCGACCTGCACCGACTCGGTGCGGGTGGTGGTGGAAAATTCCGGCTGGGTGGGGGACGGCGCCTTCGTCACCTGCGTCCGCAGCAACGAATGGGAACCCGGCATCCTCGACCGCTGCGACGTCATCGTGAAGCTCGGACGCGGCACCATCGGCACCCTGGACCAAGGCATGCAGCGCATCGCCGGATACGCCTCCTACGTGGCCGGCACCGACGACGAGACGGAACGCATCGTCACGCCGAGCGTCGACCTGTTCGCCGGCCAGCACCCGCTGTTGACGGATCTCATGGGCGGTACGGTCCGAGGCCGGAGCAAGGATTCGGACGTGACGCTGTTCCTGAACGACGGCACCCAGGGGCTTCAGTTCGCATCGGTGGCAGGGTACGTGGTACGCAAGGCCCGGGAACTCGGCGCGGGCCGGGAAATCCCCAGGGAGTGGTTCACCCAGAACATACGGGACTAGTCCCGCCCCGCCTCTGGATTCCGGCCTGGCGGGCGGCGTTAAAACTGCGGCTGGATACGGAACGGTAAGGATACCCCATATCGTCATTCCGGCGAAAGCCGGAATCCAGGGGTGAGGAGGGGCAAACGGGAGTGACTCCCTGCTCCACGCCTCCTGGATTCCGGCTTTCGCCGGAATGACGACATGGGTGTCGGGAGAAATCGCTAATGCTCAAAGTCATTCCAGTTGAAGAAGCGATAGGGCTGCGGCTGGCCCACGACATCACGGAGATTATTCCCGGCGGTCACAAGGGGCCGCGGTTCAAACGCGGACACCTCATCGCCGAGGAGGACGTGCCACGGCTCCTAGATGTGGGCAAGGCCCACATCTACATCATGGAGCTGGCGGAAGACGATCTGCACGAGGAAGACGCCGCGAAGCGACTGGCCCGGGCGGCCGCCGGGGCCGGTCTCACGCTCACCGACCCGAGCGAGGGACGCGTCAACCTAGTGGCCGATAAGGATGGCCTGCTGGAGGTGGATCAAGAGTTGCTGTTCCGCTTCAATGAACTGGGGGACCTGATCCTCGCAACCCTGCCCTCCGGAGAGTTCGTCCGGGAAGGCACCGTGGTGGGCGGCACCCGCACCATCCCGATTGTCGTGAAGGAAGAGCTTGTGGCACAGGCCGAAGCCCTTTGCGCCGACGGTTCCATCGTCGCGGTGACGGCCATGCCGGACAAAAAGGTCTACCTGCTGGTGACCGGGAGCGAGGTCTTCACCGGACGCATCAAGGACGGCTTCGAGCCGGCGGTGCGGACGAAGGTGGAGGGCATGGGCTCGACCCTGGAGCCGGCCACCCTGGCGCCCGACGACCCCGACGTCATCGCCGGCCACATCAAGGACTTCGCGGCCAGGGGTGCGGAGATCATCCTGGTGAGCGGCGGCATGTCCGTGGATCCCGACGACCTCACCCCGGAAGGCATCCGCCGCAGCGGCGCCGACGTTATCTCACACGGCTTCCCGGTGCTGCCGGGCTCCATGTTCCTGATGAGCTACCTGGGCGACATCCCGGTCCTCGGCCTGTCCGGGTGCGTCCTGCACGACCCGGTCACCGCCTTCGACTTCATGCTGCCCAAGCTCCTGGCGGGAACCCGGGTGACCCGGGAAGACATCCTGCGCATGGGCCACGGCGGGTTGCAGAAGAAGCACGGGCACCATCACTGAAACCGTACTTACTGCAAGGAAGCAACGTACACGAGCAAGTTAGGAGTGGCACTGTAGACAGACGTTACTTTTCATGGAAGATATCGATCTATCTCCAGCGCGCCGTGAAACACCCCGAGAATATCGATCGGCCGGTCGGCGGCCAGCAGATATGCAATTCTGTAATGCCCGTAGAGTAATATGCGGATCTCGCCTTCAGGCTCAGAACGGTATCTGTACCCTATTTCCGGATACTCCTCGAGCATCTGTGCCTTCTCATATATTCCTGCCACAACCCTGGCGGCCGCGCTCGGATCGTCCTGAGCGATATAGTCGAAAATGTCCTTCAGCCAAATTTCCGCCTCAGTCGTCCATCTTATTTCTGCCATGAGCGGATGCGATGTTCCATTTCCTCGTTCGATATTGCATGGTCCGCTCGGGAATCCGCAAGGCCACGATCCACCATACGCTCGAACGTAAGCTCGCGCAGGATTTCCTCGTAGGTCGCGTCATCTGGCTGTGACTCGATGACTTCTTTCATTTTCTGCTTTGCTGCAACCATTCGTTTCTCCCCTTACAGCGCCTTGAATTTCGGGGTAACGGAGACACCCTTCTTAGCACGAGAATATCCGTACTCGCTGCTCCACTCCTTGTAGCGGAGCTCTTGCCTGTAGTCTCGTGCCGTCGGTCGCTTCGCGAGCTTTTCACTCTTGCACAGCCAGCAACGGGACTTGCCGCATCCGGCGACCTTCTGACCTTTACGAAATCTGCCCGGTTGCTTGTCACAGACACATTCCGTATCGGTGCCGGCGTGAACAAGAAGATTGTGGTTGCGCCATACACGCAGCGTACGTTGTCTTTCAACAACTGCTCGGCGCATCGGTACCCTTGCCTTACATTGCCACCGGAATCTGCGTCACGACGATGCGGCCGTCGCTGTGCAGCCGGATGGCGTTGACGGTGCCGGCGTAGCTGGGGGAGCCGGAGTAGTAGGCGGGCACTTGCTGGTCGCCCACCTGCACGGCGCGGTTCCAGTGGCCGAGGGCGACGTAGTCGGCGCCGCTGGTGGTGAGGTTTTCCTGGCGGATCAGCCACGAGCCCAGCAACACCTCCGACCCACGCTCTTCCTCCACGTAGTGGCCGTGGGCCACGGCCAACTGCCAGCGGGTACGCCGCTCGGGAGGCTCGGGGAGCGGCATCATGTCCAGGTAGTCCACGTGGGGCCTGCCCCAGATCTCCAGGTCCAGCTCCGGGAAGTCGCCCGTGTCGGCGGTCAGGCCCAACACGTGCACGTTGCCGGCGTTGGAGAACTCGGGCCTTCGGTAGACCGAGTCCGGGGTCAGCGGATCGTGATTTCCGGGAAGGATGATGATGGGAAGGCCGGCGTCGGCCATGACTGCCGACACCTCCTCCAGGAGCCGGGCGCGCTGCCGGTTGTGGTCGAAGGTGTCCCCCGCGAGTATGACGAGGTCGGCCTGCTGCTCGCGCGCCGTGGAAAGCACCTGCCGAAGTACCGGCACGTTGCCGGAAACATCGTCGGTAAGGAGACTGTCGGCGCCCAGATGCAGGTCGGACGTGTGGACGATCAGAACTTCACGCGCTTCGCTCATGTGTCAGGGTTTCTCGTGCGTCGCGGGGAGAAGACACGGGCGGGGTGAAACCCGCCCGTGAACATCTTTTCGCAGGCTTGGGACGCGGGTGGCGTCGCCGAGCTATTTCATCAGTTCGGCGTTAATCTGATCCAGTGTATCCGGCAACGGCTGCACCGCCTCCTGGTCCAGAAAGGCCAGCGGCGTGTCGCAGAGGTTGAGGTCCTCGATGAACTCGGCCCGCTCCTCGTTCAGATAGACGAGGCCGGTCAGGAACTTGTGCTCCGCCACCGCGGCGTGCAGCGCGGTCACCGCCTGCATCCGGCTGGTGGGGTCGTAGTTGTGGCCGAGCTTGTGCAGCGTGATGCGGGAACCGTCGTGCAGGGTCACCTCCTGATCGGTCCCCTCCTCGTAGTCCACCTCGATGTTCTCGTAGGGCGGAATGAAGTCGATGTCGTGGAGCGGGTCCAGGTGCTCGCGGATGTACTTGAGGCTCTTGGTGGAGCCGGAATGGTCGTTGAACGTGACGCACGGGCTC
>JAJDTQ010000199.1 GCA_022827045.1 Candidatus Binatia bacterium | reverse complement strand
CATCTCGCCGCTCAGGCAACCGCTCAGGGCGATGATGCCCGGGTTGAACTCGCGCAGCAGCTCCTTGTCGACCCGCGGCTTGTAGTAGAATCCCTCGGTGAAGCCGTGCGTGACCAGCCTGCAGAGGTTGCGGTAGCCCTCGTCGTTCATGGCCAGCAGGATCAGGTGGTGGTTGTGTTCCCTGTTGCCGCGGTCGATCCCCTGGCGCTCGTAGCGGCTGCCCGGAGCCACGTAGACCTCGCAGCCGAGGATCGGCTTGATCCCGGCCTCCACCGCCTTGCGGTAGAACTCCACCGCGCCGAACATGTTGCCGTGGTCGGTCATGGCGATGGCCGGCTGCCCCAGGCTCTTGGCCCGCTCGATCAGCGGATCGATCTTGTTGGCGCCGTCCAGCAGGCTGTACTGGGTGTGGCAATGAAGGTGTACGAAGTTGCTCATTCCCATTCGATGGTTGCAGGGGGCTTGGACGAGACGTCGTAGACCACCCGGTTGATGCCGCGCACCTCATTGATGATGCGGTTGGAGATGCGTCCCAGGAGCTCCGGCGGCAGCGCGACCCAGTCCGCCGTCATGCCGTCCTGGCTCTCCACGGCCCTTACCGCCGCCACGTTCTCGTAGGTGCGCTCGTCACCCATGACGCCCACGGTGCGGATCGGCAGCAGGACCGCGAAGGACTGCCAGATGCGTTCGTACAGACCGGCGTTGCGGACTTCCTCCACCACGATGGCGTCGGCGGCGCGCAGGAGGCTGAGCCGCTCTTCGGTGACGTCGCCGAGGATGCGGATGGCCAGGCCCGGGCCGGGGAACGGCTGCCGGTGAATCCACTTGTCCGGCAGGCCCAACTCGCGCCCCAGCTCGCGGACCTCATCCTTGAAGAGCTCCCGCAGGGGCTCCACCAGCTCGAAGTTCATGTTCTTTGGAAGTCCGCCGACGTTGTGATGGCTCTTGATGAGGGCGGACGGGCCGGCGTTGGGCACGGACTCGATGACGTCGGGATAGAGGGTCCCCTGGCACAGGAAGGGAAAGTCGCCGAGCTTGCGGGTTTCGTCCTCGAACACCTGGATGAAGAGGTTGCCGATGCGCTTGCGCTTCTCCTCCGGGTCCTCCACCCCTTCCAGGACGTCGAGGAAACGTCGGGATGCGTCCACGTAGCGGAACCCCGCACCGAAACGCTCGCCCATGACTCCGGACACGGCTTCCGCCTCGCCGTGGCGCAGGAGTCCGTTGTTGACGAAGACGCACACCAGCCGGTCGCCGACGGCGCGGTGCACCAGGGTGGCGGCCACCGACGAGTCGACCCCGCCGCTCAACCCGCACAGCACGCGGCCGTCGCCCACCTGTTGGCGGATCTTCTCGATCGCGGCCGTGGCGAAGTGCTCCATGTCCCAGTCGGCGGAGCAGCGACAGACGCGGAACAGGAAGTTCTCCAGGATTGCCCGGCCGTTCTGGGTGTGTACCACCTCGGGATGGAACTGGAGGCCATAGAAACGCCGCCGGCCGTCGGCGAAGGCGGCAATGGGGGAATTGGCGGTGTGGGCGATGACCGACCAGCCGTCGGGCAGCGAGGTCATCCGGTCGCCGTGGCTCATCCACACGCTGTGGCCGTCGCCGGGATCGATCCCGGCGAACAGGTCGGTGTGGTCGTCCACCTGGAGGTCGGCGAGTCCGTACTCGCGTTCCATGGCTTCCGCCACGCCGCCCCCCATGGCTTGGTTGATGATGCCCATGCCGTAGCAGATGCCGAGGAACGGCACGGGCAGCCGGAACAACTCGGGCTCGACCGCGGGGGCGTTGCTGTTATAGACGCTCGCGGGTCCGCCGGACAGGATGACGCCGGCGGGCTCGAGCCGCGCCAACCGTTCCACCGGAGCATTGAATGGGTGGATCTCGCAGTAGACGCCGGCTTCACGCACACGGCGCGCGATCAGTTGGGTGTACTGCGACCCGAAATCCAGGATAACGATCATTCTCTGCGATAGTTGGGCGCTTCGTTGGTGATGAAGACGTCGTGGACGTGGCCTTCGGTAAGCCCGGCGGCGGTAACCTGCATGAATCGGGCCTTGGTCTGCAGCTCGTCGATGTTGGTGCAGCCGACGTAGCCCATGCCGGCTCGGACGCCGCCGATGAGCTGGTAGACGTTGGCCGCCAGGGTGCCGCGGTAGGGCACCTGGCCCTCGACCCCCTCGGGCACGAGCTTCACTTCGTCTTCGATGTCGTCCTGTGCGTAGCGGTCCCTGCTGCCTTCCCGCATGGCGCCGATGGAACCCATGCCGCGGTAGACCTTGTAGGTGCGGCCCTGGTAGAGCACGGTTTCGCCCGGGCTTTCCTCGCACCCCCCGAACAGCGTGCCGATCATGACCGAGCCGGCGCCCGCCGCGAGCGCCTTGGTGATGTCGCCGGAGTACTTGATGCCGCCGTCCGAAACCAGCGGAACGCCGGTGCGGGCGCCCACCCGGGCGCAGTCGGCGATGGCGCTGAGTTGCGGGACCCCGACCCCGGATACCACCCGGGTGGTGCAGATGGAGCCCGGACCGACGCCCACTTTGACGCCGTTGGCGCCGGCGTCGACGAGCGCCTGGGTCCCCTGGGCCGTGGCCACGTTTCCAGCGATGAGCTCGATCTCGGGATAGTCGCGGCGGATTTGCGCCACCGCGTCCAGCACCTTGCTTGAGTGGCCGTGGGCCGTGTCCACCGCGATCACGTCGACGCCGGCGCGGACCAGCGCCTCCACGCGCTCCTCCCGATCGGGGCCCACGCCCACGGCGGCGCCCACCCGCAGTTGGCCGCGGTCGTCCTTGCAGGCCATGGGATGCCGGGTCTTCTTCTCGATGTCCTTGACCGTGATGAGGCCCTTGAGGCGGTAGTGGTCGTCCACCACCAACAGCTTTTCGATCCGGTGCTGGTGCAGGAGCTCCTGGGCCTGGTCGAGGTCGACGCCGTCCGGCACCGTGACCAGATTCTCCTTGGTCATCAACTCGTCGACGCAGCGCTCCAGGTTCTTCTCGAAGCGGAGGTCGCGGTTGGTCAGGATTCCCACCAGCCGGCCGCCCAGTGTCACCGGCAGGCCCGAGATGCCGTGCTGCTCCATCAACTCCCGCGCCTCGGCGATCTTCTGGTGAGGGGTTACGGTGACCGGGTCCGAGATCATGCCGCTCTCGAATTTCTTGACCTTCTCCACCTCCCTGGCCTGGTCGGCAGGGGGCATGTTGCGGTGGATGAAGCCCATGCCGCCCTCCTGGGCCATGGCGATGGCCGTCCGGGCCTCGGTGACCGTGTCCATGGCCGCGCTCAGCAGCGGGATGTTGAGCTGGATGCGCTCCGTCAACCGGGTGGAAACATCCGTGTCGCGCGGCAGAATCGACGATTCCGCGGGTACCAAGAGCACGTCATCGAACGTCAGCCCTACGGGCAAGACCTCTTGGTCGAGCATCCTTCACCTCAGGCGAGCGGCGGGAAAACGGTACAAAAAAAGCCCAGACGGGCGCCTGGGCTTGGTGGTCTTTGGAGCGTCATCATGCTGTCCATGACACCTCCTAGCAAGATTTCCCGGCGCTGGCAAGTTTCCCTTTCCTTCGCTCCGGCGACATGATCCCCGGATGCTCGCCGAGTCAATGATTCCGAATGGTTACGGGTCTGCCGTCGGCATCCGGCTAAAGATCGGGAGCAGCGTGCCGAATAGATACTTCAGGCATGCTTTCGAGGGTATACGGCGCGTCGCTCCACGGCATCGACGCGCTCAAGGTGGCGGTGGAGGTCGATATCGCCTCCGGCCTCCCGGAGCTCGTCATGGTGGGTCTGCCCGAGGGCGCCGTGCGCGAGAGCAAGGTGCGCGTACGGGCGGCGTTGAGGAACTGCGGCTACCCGTTCCCCCCGCAACGGATCACCATCAACCTCGCTCCCGCCGACGTCAAGAAGGAAGGGTCCGGCTACGACCTGCCCATGGCCGTGGGAATCGTCGCGGCCCAGGGCGCCGTGTCGCCGTTCCGTCTTGCCGACTACCTGCTGGTGGGGGAGCTATCCCTGGACGGGGCCGTCAAGCCCGTCCGCGGCGCGCTGCCCATTGCGGCGGCCGTCAGGGCGCAGGGGCTCAAGGGCCTGATCCTGCCCCGCGCCAACGGCGCGGAAGCGGCGGTGGTCGAGGACATCGACGTCTTCGGCGTGGAGAGCCTTGCCGAGGTCGTGGAGTTCCTGAACGGAGAGCGGGAGATGGAGCCCACACGGGTCGACCTGGCGCGATTGTTCCGCCAGCACGCCGTCCACGATGCCGACTTCGGCGACGTGCGCGGACAGCCCCACGTCAAGCGCGCGCTGGAGGTGGCGGCCGCGGGCGGGCACAATGTCCTTCTGATGGGCCCGCCGGGCTCGGGCAAAACCATGCTGGCCAAGCGGCTTCCCACCATTCTGCCGGACCTGACCCTGGCGGAAGCCCTGGAGACCACCAAGATCCACAGCGTGACGGGAGCGCTGAACGGACGCGCGCTGGTGGCGGTGCGGCCTTTCCGGGCGCCCCACCATACCATCTCCGACGCCGGGCTGGTGGGCGGGGGCACGGTCCCCAAGCCCGGAGAGGTGTCGCTGGCCCACAACGGCGTGCTGTTCCTGGACGAGGCCCCGGAGTTCCGCCGCAACGTCCTCGAGGTGCTCCGCCAGCCTCTGGAGGACGGCCGGATCACGGTGGTCCGGGCCGCCGGCGCCATCGACTACCCGGCCGCGTTCATGTTGGTGGCGGCCATGAATCCCTGCCCCTGCGGTTTCTTCTCGGATCCGCACAAGGAATGCCGCTGCACCCCCATGCAGATCACGCGCTACCGCTCCCGGGTGTCCGGGCCGCTGCTGGATCGCATCGACATCCAGGTGGAGGTGCCGTCGGTGGACTACCAGGCGCTGGCCTCGCGCGCACCGGGCGAGTCCTCCGGGGCCGTTCGAGAGCGCGTCAACCAGGCCAGGAGGGTCCAGGTGGACCGCTTCGACAAGTCCGGGATCCACGCCAACGCGCGCATGGGCGCCCGTGACGTCGGGCGCTACTGCACGGTGGACGCGGCGGCGGAGCAACTCCTGGAGACCGCCATCAACCGCCTCGGACTGAGCGCCCGCGCCTACGTGCGCATTCTCAAGGTGGGCCGCACCATCGCGGACCTCGAGGGCGCCGAGGAAATCCGGCCGCCGCACATCGCCGAGGCCATCCAGTACCGCAGCCTGGACCGGCCGCCGTTCTAGTTACCATCCGCGATCTCGGAGACGTGCCCCACTCCATGCCGGTCCATGGCCTGCAGAAGCTCTTCCGTCATCCTCCTGGCGATCATGGGGCCGCGGTAGGGAAAGGCGCTGTTGACTTGCACCAGCGGGCAGCCGCTCTCCTTCATCATGGTGTAGGCGTCGCGGCCGCTGTAGATGCCGCCGTTGCCCACCAGCGTGAGACGGCCTTCGAGGCGGGCCGCGGCGCCGCGAACCTGTTCCCGCGCCTTGGGGAATAGGGGAGGGCCGCTGTATCCGCCCTTCTCCGGGTCCGGGTTGAATTCGGGATCGACGGTGGTGTTGCCCATGACGACGGCATCGATCCCGGGATCCAGCAGCTCTCGGCACATGGCCATGGCGATGTCGCGGAGAATCGGCGGCATGTCATGCGCGAACTTGGGCCAGAGAGGCTTTCGCCGCGCCATGCCCGCGGACCGCGCCAGGTCGTCGGCCTTGTTCACCAGGCCGGTCAGCAACTTCTCCAGCCGGCTGCCTTCCTGCAACTCCCGCAGATGCAGGGTGTTGGGCGAGCTGATGCAGATCTCGAAGAAGTCCGCGTACGGATAGAGCCTTTCCAGGGAACGGGAATAGTCCTCGAAGGCGTCGTCGATGGGCGTTTGCAGCGCCTTGCCGAGGCTGATCCCCAGGGGAACCGGCACCTTGGGCTGGCGTTCCAGCACCTCCGCGAGCGTGTCCGCGCCGCGGTTGTTGAAACCGAGGCGGTTCCACAAGGCGCGGTTGGCGACATCGCGGAACAGCCGCGGTCTCGGGTTGCCCGGCTGGCCGCGGCCGGGAGTCACCGAGCCGACCGTGATGAAGCCGAAGCCGAGCGCCGCCAGTGCGGCCGCCGCGACGCCGTTCTTGTCGACCCCCGCGGCAAGGCCGATGGGGTTCCTGAAGCGCATGCCGCACACGGTCTGCTCCAGGCGCGGTTCCGGCGCGCGGTCGCGCCCGGCCAGCAGCGCCTGCAGCCACGGGCGCGCGTTGGCCCGCCGCAACAGCCCCAGGGCGCCGTCGTGCGCGGTCTCGGCGTCGAGGCGGAACAGGAGCGGCGCCAGGATCTTCTCGTAGAGCATCGAGGAACGGGGGTCAGTCGCTTTCGAAGATCCACTCCAGCAGCGACATCCGGATGAACATGCCGTTGCCCGCCTGCCGGAAGTACCAGGCTCTGGGGTCCGGGTCGATTTCCGGCGGGATCTCCTCCAGGCGTGGAAGCGGGTGCATGAGCACCGCGTGGGGCTTCATGAGATCGAGTTGTGCCTCGCCGATGACGAATTGCGCGTGCAGCTCTTCATGGACGGACTCCGGGCCCAGCCGCTCCTTCTGCACCCGAGTCCAGTAGACCACGTCGCTCTCGGCCAGGGCGTCCTCCAGGCGCGACTCCTCGGTGAACGCCACTCCCTTCTCGTGGAGGTGGTCCTTGATGTCCGATCCCATCCTGAGCGGTTCGGGCGCGATGAACAGAATGCGGTTCCCGTCAAACTTCGCCAGCAGGTAGGCCAGCGACCGGGCTGTCCGTCCGTTGGCAAGGTCTCCGCCGATGGTCACGGTGAGGCCGTCGATGGTGCCGAGGGCCTGGTGGATCGTGTAGAGGTCCAGCAACGCCTGGGTCGGATGTTGGCCGGCCCCGTCACCGGCGTTGATGATGGGGACCGTGCTGTAGCGGGCGGCCCGTTCCGCCGCGCCGACCTCGTAGTGCCGCAACGCGATCACGTCCGGGTAGTACTCGCACAGGACCCGGATGGTGTCTTCCAGGCTTTCGCCCTTGATGGCCGAGGAGAACTCGCGGGCGTTCTCCGTCGCCACCACGCTCATGCCGAGGTGCTGGGCCGCGGCGCCGAAGGACATGCGGGTCCGGGTGGAGGGCTCGTAGAAGACGCTGAACAGGGTCTTGCCGCGATGGAGTTGGGTCAGCGCGGCCTTCTCGGACGGGACGGCCATTCTGCGGCGGAACTCGTCGGCGCGCCGGAAGAGCGCGTCGAGGATCGAGCGGTCGAACTGTTGCGAATACAGTACGTGTCGCATGGCCGCGGTTGCTCGAAGGCCGCGCACACAGCGGCGATGGACCGGTTCGTGCCGCCGGGCTCACGGGCGAGTCGAAGCGAACTATAGGTTCTCGCGGCATTCGCCGCAAGAACGGGATTCCTGGAACGAGCCGCCGCCGGGGAAGGAAACGGTGGCGGTGCGGCGTTCAGCCTGCCTGATCCAGAGCCTGTTGGGGCAACTCGGTCTGGGACTTGACGACGACCGCTCCGGCGTCTGCGCTCGGGCCGAAGTCGATCTTGCAACCGGCGAACTCGCCGTCCAGCTTGACCTTGCCGCTGTTGACCAGGTGGATGACCGCGGCCTTCAGTTCGTCGGGGGTTGCCGCGTATTCGCCTACCGCGTTGATGACGTCGAGAAGCGTCAGTGATTGCATCGGTGGTTCCTCACTCGAAAGATGATTCTCTTGTCCTGATGACGCAATGATCGTGCCATCCCATGCGCCACGCCAAGGCGTTGAAATATGGCGACTTACAGGACCCTCCCGACGCCGCCGTCGACGGGATCGTCGATCGGTGACGTTCTCGTCGACGGTTTCGCGTCGTTTGGTCGGGCGACCAACGAGCGGCGTCGAACTCGGAGGAACGCGGATGTAAAGAGAACCCCCGGGGGCCGGTTACGGCGCTATCCCGAGGGAATTAGCTGGTGTGTCAGCAGAACGGCCCGAATTTACTACGGATTAGGGCTGGTGTCAACAGGGGGAACGCGTCACTTCCGCGCCTTGATCTCCTCGATCAACTGGGGGATGACCTTGAAGACGTCGCCGACGATGCCGAGGTCGCACATCTGGAAGATGGGGGCGTCCGCGTCCTTGTTGACGGCGACGATCATCTTGGAGTCCTTCATGCCCGCCAGGTGTTGCACTGCGCCGGAGATGCCGCAGGCGATGTAGAGGTCGGGTTTGACGGTCTTGCCGGTTTGTCCGATCTGCAGGGAATAGGGCACCCAGCCCGAGTCCACCACCGCCCGGGTGGCTCCCACGGCGCCGCCCAGAAGGTCGGCCAACTCCCGCAGCATGTCGAAGTTCTCTTCCGCGGCCAGCCCGCGGCCGCCGGCGACGATGACGTTGGCGCTGTCCAACTGGGGTCCCTCGGCCTTGGCGGTGACCTTCTCCTTGAGGCGGATCTTGCGGAGGTCCGCGTCATCCGGGGCCGTCACCTCCTCCACCACCGGGGTCTTGGGGTTCGGGGCGGGCTCGAAGGCCTTGGGCCTCACGAGCAGCAGCTTGACGTCGTCGTGCACCAGCGTGGAAGTGTTCCAGTAGCTGGCTCCCAGGGCGGGGATCTTGGCCTCGACGGCGCCGTCCGTCAGGGTGAAGTCGGCAACGTCCGTGATGGCGCCGCAGTTGAGGCCGGCGCTCAGAGCCGCGGCCACGTCACGGCCGCCGTAGCTCGATGCCAGCAGCACCGCGGCGGGTTTGTGCTGCCGGATCAGGGACTCCACCACCGTGGCCGCCGGCAGCGTCAGGTAGTCGCGAAAGACCGGGTCCGCCGACCGGTAGACCTTGCTGGCGCCGTGCCGGCCCAGCAGCTCTACCGCGTCGTCGGGCGCGGGACCGAGCAGGATCGCCTCGGCGGTGCCCACCTCGGCGGCCTTGGTCACCATCTCCAGCGTCGTGGAGGTGACGGCGTCATCCACCACCTCGCCGTAGACCCAAATGATATCGGACATCTAGATTACCTTGGCCTCGGCCAGGAAATCGGCGATGCGCTTGCCGCCCTCGCCATCGTCCTCCGCCACCTCGCCGGCCTCTCGTTTGGGCGGCCTGCCCACCTCGAGCACCCTTTCCCGGGCGCCTTGTTCGCCAACGTCGTCCGCCGCAAGCCCGAGGTCCTCCGCCGAATATTGCAGGATCTCTTTCCGCTTGGCCGCCATGATGCCCTTGAGCTGCGGGTAGCGCGGCTCGTTGATGCCGCTGGTGACGGTCACCAGCGCTGGAAGCTCGGCCTCCACCACGTCGTAGCCGCTCTCGCTCTGGCGCTTGATGGACAGGATCGATCCCTCCACGGTCATCTCGTTGGCGAAGGTCACCGGCGGGACACCCAGCAGGCGGGCGATCTGGCCGGGCACGATGCCGGAGTAGCTGTCGCTGCTCTCGGTGCCGCAGATGATGAGGTCGAAGGGTTTCTTGGCGATGGCCGCGGCCAAGGCCTTGGCGGTCGCCAGGGCGTCCGATCCCGCCAGCGCGTCGTCGAAGATGTGCACCGCGGAAGTGGCGCCCATGGCCAGCGCGGTACGGATGCCGATGGTGATCTCGTTGAACCCCATGGTCACCAGCGTGACTGTGCCGCCTACCTTCTCCATCAGCCGCAACGCCTCTTCCACCGCGCTGGCCGCGGCTGGATCCAACTCGTGGGCGACGCCCTTGCGGATCATCCGCTTGGTGGCGGGGTCGATCTCGATGGTGACGGTGCTGGCAGGGATGATCTTGCCGCAGACCATAATGTCCAAGGGTGCGAACCTCCGGTAAGGGGTGTGGGGGCCGGCCGCGCTGGCTAGATTGCAGGCTGGAAGGTCATGGCTGGAGAGGCTGGGGTTTCCCGAGCGGCTACTCCAGCCACTCGGATACCTTCCCCTCCATCACCAGGTCCAGGACCTCCTTGCAGTCCTGCAGGGCCTGGTCCACGATGTTGTCGTCCTTGATGTTGGGTATTGCCCGGTTGACGGCCCCGTGGACCGCGGTGATGCAGTCCTTAAGGTGCTCGTCCAGCTCGACGGTATTGGGTGCCTTCGCCATCTCGGATCCGACCTCAGATGTAGAGCCGTCCCTCGTTGGGATCGGGAATATCGAGGCCCATGTCCGTGATGAGAGCGTTGACCTCCGCGGTGTACTCCTCCCGCTGCTGGCGGTTGGTGCGCCTCTTGAGCCCCCAGTAGCGGTACCGTTCGGACCGTTTTGACTCATCCCTGCCGAACATGTCCAGGCCCTTGACGTACCAGTAGTCGATGGACTTCTGGACGCGCTCCTTGGACTCGTCTCCCTTGCTTGCCATCTCGCGGGTCAGGTTGGTGCCGTAGTCGATGTGGCCGACCTCTTCCTGCTTCATGGTAGGAAGGATTTCAGCCAGGGGCACGTAGCTGCAGTCCTCGAACTCCTCGAGCTGGTAGCTCCCCACCCGGTCGATCAGGAAACCGAAGACGGCGAAGTCTTCCCAGGTGGTGATCTTGCCGCGGAAGGCCTCCACGTAGCGCTTCTGGTTCGGCCAGCTCAAAACGTACGACACGTCCTCGCCGACATCTCCGGCCAGGCGCGCCATCTTCCGGTAGTGGTCCACTTCTTCGGCGGCCGTGCGTGCCACCACGAGCTGGTCCAGCTTCGACGGTGCGTTGGGAAGCATGTCCTCGATGTAGAGATGCGGCCCGCCGATCTCGCAGTCACACTGGATCGCAAGCACCCGCTTCAGCAGGTCCTGGTACTCCGGATCCATCTTCTCGAAGTCCTTGAGCTCGACCTTGTCGGTGAACATGGGCGTGTCTCCTTGAATGAAATACCGAATGATTCCCGGTTAGCAGAAGCCGTTGTCGAACGCAAGCAGAGAACGCCGAGCGAGTCAGTTCGGGCAATAGCGACCCCGATAGTTCCGTGGACTTGATCACATAAGACACATGTGTTACATATGACACATGAAGGGGGGTGAAGCCCATGCCGACCCGAGTTCAAGTGATTCACGAAGTCCCTGTCCCCGAGGCCAGGGGGGACAACGTGCCAACTCTTTGCTTCCAATGGTGTCTGTACGTTTATGAAGACGGGACAAGTGAGCAGGGGTATCGTTTTATCTGGCGCCGTGGGAACGGGAATCTTCGGCCAACACGGGGACAGGCGAGGATTCCGAGCGTCGAGCATCTTGAAGAGTTGGTCGCCCAAGCGAAGCGCGCTGGATGGGGAGACCAAGAAGGATGAACCTTAGGAAACATGAAGAGTTGTTGAATGATTGGCGGGCACGGTACGCTGACGCAACGTTTATTTCCGATGGACCTATCGACCCGATGCGATGGCTGGAAGTTGAGCGCCGGGTACTGTTTCTGGCGAAGGAAGCCTACGGAGACGAGGGTCTAGGCCAGAACTGGGACCTTGCCGCTTTGGTGAGGGAGGAATGGCAAGGACCGAGGTACAAGTTTTGGTGGACCTTGGGATATTGGGCCTACGGTATGCAGCGATTGACACCCGGTCCGATACCGCTGAACCCGAAGTACGAGCAAGAGTGGGAGCGTGTTACCGAGGCCGTGCTGTCTAGTGCGGTAGTGAACATCAAGAAGGCCCGCGGGCGATCGTCATCGGAAGATGATGACTTGCGACAGTACGTCCGCAGCGATGGAGGTCTACTCCGGCAGCAAGTCGAAAGTCTGAACCCGCATGTGGTGGTCTGCTGTTATACGTGGCATCTGGTCAGGGAGATGTGGCCGCACGCAGTGCAGATTTCCGAGCAGGTATTCGGCGTAGACGGAATGTTGATGCTGGATTTCTGGCATCCGGCCAACCAATACCCGGACGTGTTGTGCTACTACGCGTCTTTGGTGTTGCTTCAGCGAGCCCTGTACCCGACGATGTGGGAATCGTGAGTCGTACACTTGAAAGCATTCGCCGGCTGATATCCGAGGAAAATGTCCGAGTCTCGGAGCACGGATACGACGAGTTGGCGGCCGATGGATTGCTTGCGCGGGAATTGGTGGAAGGTGTAGAAGCTGCGGAGATCATTGAGGACTATCCGGACTATCCAAAGGGACGTGCGTTTTGCTGCTGCAACGAACCAAGGATGGACGGCCGGTCCACGCAGTGTGGGGAATTCCCGCAGGCCATGCAGGTCCGGCAGTGCTGATTACCGCGTACCTGCCCGATCCCGAGAAATGGGAATCAGGGTTCAGGCGGAGGCGTCAATGAGTAAGAGAACACGGACGAAGCTCGTCCACGAGGGAAGCTACGTTGCCGAAGTGGACGTTGAGCTACTGGAAGATCCTGAAGGATGGTCACCGTACCTTTCGCTTGAAGACGCCTACCGTCTCGATGACGTGCGGGAGGCCCTTCGTCGAGGCGACGTAAAGACGGCGGCGCAGTATTCGCGCGTGTTCAGTCTCAAGCCTGTCGCCGTGTAACCGCGTGACCAGAGGTCACTCAATCGGGTTTCCACAAGCGATTCCACTGCTTGAGCAGGGTGCAAGACATGCCGAAGAGTGTTCTCAGCAGCGAGACGGTGCCGAAGAACTCGGGCCGCGCCTATACTTTAAGGAAGGGTCAGTGCATCCGGGTGGCCGGTCGGTCGATCGTGGATTTCGTTGCCTTTAACCTGCATGACCTCACCGAGCGGTTCGATCAGGCCAGGACCAAGACCAACCAGTGCAAGATCTTCATCAGCACCGGCGATCAGCTCCTGTCGAAGGACAACAATCCGATGTTGACCATCGTGGCGGACACCTTCGAAGAAGGGCGGCACGACCTGCAGAAGGGCATGTGCAGCCGCAAGCGGTTTGAGCTGGTGGCCGCGGGACTGTCCCGGCGGATGTTCATTGAGGGAGTGGACCCCAATCCGAAGAAGCCGGAAGACCTTCCCACACACGGGTGCTATGAGAACCTGTCGGAGGCGGTCCGTCCGTGGGACATCGCCCCGGTGGATGTCCCGAGTCCCTTCAACATCTTTCAGACCATGCGCATCGATCCTGACACCGGCGCCCTGCTCGACACCTTCGTCCGCCCGAAGGAAGAAGCCTACGTGGATTTCCGCGCCGAGATGGACTGTCTGGTGGCGGTCAGCGCCTGTCCCGAATCCGGCCGAGGAGAGGCCATCCGAGTAGAGATATTCGAACCGGAGGACCGATGATCACGGATGCGCGAGAAGCCTTTGGCATCGCGGATGCGTACGTCGACGATGCCGAGTTGGATGCGCTGTTCATCGAGCTGCTACGGGTCCCTTCGGAGCATACGGAACTCATGGAGGCCGATCCGGCGGTGACCGCCTTCGTCGCCGACATGGTGGCGCCGAGGCTCGAAGCGCTCACCGGAGTGGCCCCTCAAATCGACGGTATGGGCAACTTGCAATGGCAACTAGGTGGGGCAACCGATCCGGCCGAAGGGCTGCTCTTCGTAGGTTACGCCATGACGTACCCTGCGAGCACTATGCCCGAGCCGTTCTCAGGAAAGATTGTGGCCGGGGAGCCCCACGGGCTTGAAGGTCCTTGCATATGGGGCCGGGGCGGCTGCGAGCAGAAGGCCGCGCTGGCGGCCATGCTGGCCGGTGCAGCAGCGGTGACGCGATCTGGCAGAAAATTGGCGCAACCCTTATTGCTGGCCGTGAGCACGGCCGGGGAGACCGGGCGGCACGATGCGGCTCGGTACATGCTTGAGCAGGATGGACTTGCGGCCCGCTATGGTATCGTCGGGCTGGGTACTACCAACCGGGTCTGTCTGGGCAACAAGGGCCGGATCGACGTAGATGTCGTGGTGCGCGGGAGGTCCTGCCACAGCAGCACACCGTGGGCCGGTGTCAACGCTGTGGACGGGGCGCGCGCGGTGCTGGAGCGCCTCGACGGCTTGGTGGACGGCCTCTCCCACCCGGAGTTGGGCGAGGCGAGCTTGGTGGCCACCCACATAGAAAGCGGTCCCGACATCCTCCACACCATCCAGGATCACTGCCGTCTGACGCTGGACCGGCGCCTCCTGCCGGGCGACGACCCCGCGGAGGCCCTAGCCGTCATCACCCAGGCTCTGGCCGACCTGGAGCCTTGGGAGGTGGAAGTCACCCAAGGCAACTTCATGTATCCCGCTGAGGTGTCCGAAGACAGTGGGGTAGCCGTGGCTCTCGCCGCAGCGCGTGAACTGGCGGGGGAGACCGGGCCGCCGCTCTGGTTCCCGGCGGCGCTGGACGCGGGCTACCTGAACGAGAAAGGCATCGAGACCGTCATGTTCGGTCCCGGAGACCTAGCCTTCGCCCACACCGACGCCGAGGTGGTGCCGCTGGAGCAGGTGCGCCGGGCGGCCAGGGTCTACGCTGCGTGCGCCCTCCAACTGCTCAGCTAACTCTCGACTGCAAGTTCCCGCTTGCCGGCAACTTCGATCTAACCTTTCTTGGTCGTAGGACAAGTCAAGACTCAAGGACCAAGATCCTTCCACCAAAGGAGCAGGGTGTGTTGAGCAATAAACGAAAATAGGTGCAGCAGCATAGGTGTATCTTTTTTGACCCAAGTCGCGCCAAGTGCACTGGTTGCTAAACCCATCGGTATTTCATTGAGTTCGTCGTCGGCAGAATAACGACGTGGCGGTTCACACATGGGTTGAGGAAACGGTGTGCCTCCATGCAGTGCCTTGGAGCGATAGCCGTAGATTCGCGTCATTGCCGAGGTATACGACTGCTGACCGAAGTCAAAGCTGAAGAGTTTAGGGCGGCGTTTCGGGGGTTGGGGCTTATATTGTTCCATAAATCGCCTGAATTTCGACGTGGAACCAACCAAACCCTCGAGTTCCTTAGCAGTTTCATTCAGGAGATCCGTATCGGGGTTGTCCCGGAGTCTCTTGGCGAGTCCGGGATAGATTAGTTCGAAGTCTTCCACCGGGTTACGTCGGCTCGCATCCCAATGTTGAGCGGCTGTCTCCAACGCGGAAACGAGTAGTAGCCAAGAGAGCTCGGGCGCGGCATCTGCGAACCAAAGCGCTTGCTGGTAGAGCCGAGCACTTTTCACCAATATGATCGCCTCTGCCTGACTAAGTCTAGGAAAGCGGTCAAGCAAGCTTAGGTCTTCCAACTTGCGGTTTGTATGCAGAGACGGGATCTGGGGGGAAGTCGGTGCCAATGGCAGCGTAGGTGTAAATGCTCGGCCGTAGGTTCTAGGCTTTCCCATAGGATCTGTCTCGGTGAACTCACGAACAATTGGGCCAGTAGCGACCCGTACTCCTAGGACAAGAGACACCAGGGCGGAAATTTCGTCATAGAGCGTGCCGGCGTGATAATGTGTCGCGTCAGTCTTAGTCATGTCACCGACTTGAAATTTCAAATGGTGTTGTACTCGCAAGACAAGTGCGGGCTTCAATTGGTGCTTTTCGTTGAGTTGAACGAGGGGAACTGGGTTCAGAAAGCTGTATGGGCCGCGCGCCAATGATTCTCCGATGAACCAAGCGTCGGAATAGAGAATAAATTCGTGGATCGCTACCGTGGGTTCACCCGCATTGTGTCGAATCCAGTTCGACCAGCTCGGCGGTACTGTTTTGTACTCCATGCCTGCTTCCTATAGAAGCCGTGAGCGGGCCCGAAGATTGTCTATCAAGCTCGCCGCGGGCAGCGTCAGAGGAAATGTGGAACAATGAGAAAAGGGACCCTCCCGATGTCTCGCGACATCGAAAGGATCCCTTTTGTCAAGACGGTGAAGATACGGGCCGCAGCCTACTTCTTCATCCACCCCTTGTTGTTATACCAGGCCAGGGCCTTGTCATAGAATTCCTTGAACATGATCTGGTCCGTCGGCGGGACCTTGGTGTCCTTGGCGATGGACTTGGTCCAGAAAGCCGATTCGATGTAGGCATCGATGCCCGCCGCGGTCGCCTGACAGCGGTCGGGGATGGACTTCGCTTCCACGACCTCGATCTCGTACATCTTCTGGGCGATGTGCGGCTTGTTGCGCATCACGTTCTTGTAGACGTGCAACACTTCTTCGGCGTTCTTGGGGTCGTTGACGAAGGCGCATCCGCGAATGAGCGTGCCCATGATGGCAACGGCCTTCTCGGGATTGTCCTTGATGTAGTTCTTGTTCATGGCGAGCTGCAGGAACGCGTACTCCTTGACGAACTGTTCCGCAGCGCCCAGAACGGTCAAGCCCGCGTCCCGTGCGGCCAGCATCTTGCCGAAGGTGAGCGAGCCCACGTCGATCTTCCCGGCCTTGACGCCCGCCAGCCGCGCGGACGATCCGCCGACCTTGACCAGACGCACGTCCTTCTCCGGAATACCCGCGGTCTGCAGCAGCTTGAGGGAGACGTAGACGTTGCCGGACGTGGGAGAGCTGATGCCCACCTTCACCGGCCGCGGCAGGTCCTTGTAGGACTTGACGTGCTTACCGCCCACGAGCCAGTAGGGCAGGGTGTTCAACTCGGTGCCGACGATGCGGATGTTGCTGCCCGGTCGAATGGCCAGCGCGATGTTGTCGTCCGATCCGAAGAAGGGCAGCTGACCCCGCTCCAGGGCGAGGACCGCGGCATTCTCACCGCCCGAAACCGAGTAAACCCTCGCGTCGTAGCCGATGTCCTTGAAGAAACCCTTGTGGATGCCCACCTGCTCCACCAGCGACGTGGTGGAGTTGGTCTGCGCCACCGGGATGCGGAGCTTCTCCAACGCGAGCGCCTGACTGCCGAACAGCAGTCCCACGCCCACCAGGGCCGCGACGATTCCCTTGACGATGCACTTCTCCCTCATGCGTTTTCCTCCTTGTTCGGGCGCTGCGGCGCAGCGCATTAAAAAAGGGCTGCCCCCGACGTCATCACGCCGGGGGCAGCCCGAACTTCGTTACTTCTTCATCCAGCCCTTGTTCTTGTACCAGGCCAGCGCCCGGTCATAGAACTCGGGGAACATGATGTCCTTGGCGGGCGGAATCTTGGTGTCCGCCGCGATGGACTTACTCCAGATGGCCGACTCAAGGTACGCCTTGATAGCCGACTCGGTGATCTGGCACCGGCTGGGGATGGACCCTCCGGCCACCTCGATGTTGTACATCTCCGCGCCGATGTCATCAGGGTTGCGCATGACCTTCGTGATGACGTGCATCACCTCTTCCTTGTTCTTGGGGTCGTTCACGTACGCGCACCCGCGGATCAGGGTACCGAACATGGCCTCGGCCTTGTCCGGATTGTCCTTGATGTAGTTCTTGTTCATGGCGAGTTGAAGGAAAGCGTATTCCTTGACGAACTGGTTCGCCGCGCCAAGGATCGACAAGTCCGCCTTCTTGGCTCGCAGCATCATGCCGAAAGTCAGCGAGCCGACGTCGATCTTGCCGCCCTTCACGCCCGCCAGCCGCGCCGACGATCCCCCGACCTTGACCAGGCGGGTGTCCTTCTGGGGTATGCCGGCCGCCTCGAGAAGCTTGAGGGACACGTAGACGTTACCGGAGGTGGGAGAGCTGATCCCGACCTTCACCGGCCGCGGCAGGTCCTTGTAGGACTTGACATGTTTCCCGGCCACGAGCCAGTAGGGCAACACGTTCATCTCGCTGCCGATGACGCGGATGTTGCTGCCGGCTCGAATGGCCAGTGGGATGTTGTCGTCCGAGCCGAAGAAGGGGAGCTGGCCCCGTTCCAGGGCGAGGACGGCGGCGTTCTCGCCGCCCGATACCGAGTAGACCCTGGCGTTGTAGCCGATGTCCTTGAAGAAGCCCTTGTGGATCGCCGTCTGCTCCACCAGGGCGGTGGTGGTGCTGGTCATCGCGACTGGGATGCGGAGATCCTCCATCGCGAGCGCCTGCCCGCCGAACAGCAGACCGGCTCCCAGAAAGGCCGCGGCAATGGTTCTTGCAATGCGCTTGGTAGTCATGAGTGGTCCTCCTTCGCTACTTCAGTGCCGGCGTCCGCCGGCCCATAACAGGCACGCTTCCAACTAGCTAGACAACGGCGACTCTTCTTGCGACAAGTTCAGGTTTCATCGGCTTCCCTCCTTGTTTGTGAGACTCAGCCCGGAACTTCGCGTGGTTGTCGGTGGATAGGAAACGGGATTGGCGCCTGCCTGGCGAAAGGCGCGCTACTCCTCCATGGCCTTTCGTGCCTCGTCGGCCAGGAGTTCCCAGATGTCGTGTTTGATCTGGAGGAACTCCGGCTCTTCCTTGACGCGCAGGGTGCGGGGGGTCGGGAAGGGGACCTTGATCTCCTTCATGATGGTCCCTGGCCGGAAACTGAAGCAGAACACGATGTCGGACAGGAAGACGGCTTCCTCGATATCGTGGGTGACGAACACCACGATCTTGCCCGAGTTCTTCCAGTCGATCATCCGCTGGAGCTCTTCCTGCATGAGGAGCCGCGTCTGAGCGTCCAGCGATGCGAAGGGCTCGTCCATGAGCAGGATTTCGGGGTTCACGGCCAGCGCCCGGGCGAGGTTCACCCGTTGCTGCATGCCGCCTGAAAGCTCGTGGGGATAGTGCCCTTCGAAGCCGCGCAGGCCCACGATCTGGGTGTACTTGTCACAGATCTCCATCTTTTCCGTGGCGCTCTTGGTGCGGTCGTTCTCGATGCCGAACTTGATGTTGTCGGTGACGTTACGCCAGGGCAGCAGCAGGGCCTGCTGGAATACCACGGCCTTGTTGGGCGTCGGGCCGACCACCTCGTCCCCGTCCAGAAGGATGCGGCCCCTGGTGGGGGGGAGCAGTCCGTGGATCATGTGCAGCATGGTCGTCTTGCCGCATCCGCTGGGCCCAACGAACGAATAGAACGTCCCGGGCCGGAGATCCATGTCGATGCCGCCCACGGCATGGACGGTTTCCCCGGTGGGTTTCATGAAAGTCTTGTGGACTTGCTCTACCTGAATCTGTGACGACACGGACTACTCCTGTAGTTGGGTATCACGCCAGGGCGCCATCCGGCGCTCGATCATGAGGATCACTTGGTTGAAGATCACGCCGGTGCCGGCGAGCATGGCCGCGCACGACATCATGAGCGGCATGTTGAAGGTGTCGAGGCCCTTGAACAGTTGATAGCCGAGTCCGGCGTAGGCGCCGAAATACTCTCCCACCACGACTCCCACGATCCCGCGGGAGATGCCGAGGCGCAGCCCCGTGACGATGTAGGGAAGCGAACCCGGAATGAGGATCTTGTAGAGGACCTGGCGCTGGGGAATGCAGAACGAGTTGGCCAGGGTCTGGAACTCCTTGCCGACGCTCAGGACCCCCGTGTACGTGTTCAGGACGATGGGGACCACCGCGGTGATGAGGACGATGACGATCTTGGCGGTGAGGTCCACGCCGAACCAGATGATGATGAGCGGGGCCAAGGCCACCGACGGCGTGGCGTAGATGGCGCTCAGCCAGGGATCGAAGAACTCCCGAAAGACGCGGCTGATGCCGAACACCATGCCAAAGCCGATGCCCGAGGCCGCGGCCACGGCGTAGCCCCAGAAGAACTCGATGCCGCTGATCCTGAGGTCGTCGAGGATCTCTCCGCTGGCGAAGAGTTCGTAGGTGTAGGTGACGACCCGCCACGGGCCCACGAAGAACAACTCGCTGCCAACCTGCCAGTCGGCGAACTGCCAGAACGCCGCGACGATGGCGAGGCCGAAGACGGCATTCAACCACCTACGCTGCTGCTGATAGAGGTTTGACAAGGCTTCCATGGGTCTGCTTCCGGTTTTATCGACTTAGACCAAGGTCTTCCTGTAGGGCGTGGCCCAACGTTCGACGCCTTTCAGAATCTCGTTGCCCGCGATGCCCATGATGGTCAGCAAGGAAATCCCCACCATCATCTCGGCCACGTGGAACGTCTGTGTCGCGTGGTCGATCATGTAGCCGATACCCGCCTCGGCCCCGAACAGCTCGGCCACCATGATCGTGACCACCGACCGGGAGTAGCCCAGCCGCAGGCCCGCGATCAGGAACGGCAGCGAGCCGGGCACGATGATCTTGGTGAGCATGGCCCAGAACGAGATGTTGAAGGCCCGTCCCAGCATGCGGAACTCGCCCTGCACGTTCTTGATGCCGGCCTGGGTGTTGATGATCACGGGGAAGACCGAGGCCAGGGTGATGACGCCGACCTTGGAGGCGATGCCCAGCCCCAGCCAGATGATGAACAGCGGCGCGGCCACCGAGCGCGGCGTGGCGTAGAGGCCCACCAGGATGGGGGAGAACATCTCGTCCAGCGTCCGGCTGAAGGCCACGGCCGCGCCGATCACGACCCCCAGCCCCATGGCGAGGGCGAAGCCGTACACCAACTCGGTGCCGCTGTAGCTCACGTGCTCCCAGAAGCGCGGCTCATAGATCAGCACCGTGAACTCGATCACCACCGCGACAGGGCCGGTGAAGAAGTCCGGATCGTCGAAGATGAAATCGATGAACTCCCACGTCAACAGGGCCAGGACCACGGACAGGCAGAAGTTGATGCCGATGCGGTGGCGGTTGTAGGTTGCCTTCACCGACGCGGCAAACGAATTGTCGGTCTCTTCGAGGGGTATCTCTTGTGTCTTGCTCATGGGACTCGATAGGCGTGGGAATGGGGACGAAGATCGGTCAAGCCCGCGTCATACGGGTATTGTGAACATATGTCAAGCGGTTTCGGACTTACCGTTTCCCGCGATTTTTCGGGCGGATTGCGCGCCGTCGGGGGTTGTCCCGGCGGCCGCCGGTGACAACCCCTTACACCACGATCACCTCGTCCGTTTCGTCGACTTCCGCGACCCTGACGCGCACGTCGCCGCCCTTCGACACGTCGACTTCCTTGCCCACGAAACGGGCTTCGATGGGCAGTTCGCGTCCCCCCCGGTCCACCAGCACGGCGAGGAAGATGGCCCTGGGCCGGCCCAGCGCCATGAGGTGGTCGACAGCGGCGCGCACCGTACGGCCGGTATGGAGCACGTCATCGAACAGGATCAGGGTTTTGTCCGTGATCTCGAACGGGATGTGGGTGGCGTCGATGCGCCCCTTGGGCAGGAGCGTGTTCAGGTCGTCGCGGTAGAGGGTGATGTCGAGCTCACCGACGGGCACTTGCAGGCCGTGTTTTTGCCCGAGCACCTCCGCCACCCGCCGGGCCAGTGTGGGGCCCCGGGTGCGGATGCCGATGAACGCCAGCGAGCCGGAGTCCCGGTACTCCTCGGAGATGCGCCGGCCGAAGCCGGCGAGGACTCGCTTGATCTGGGTCGCGCCGAGCACGCGTGTCGTCTTGGCTGCTCTAGATTTCTGCATGAGCGGCTCTCAGGATGGCCTCCAACAGAAGCTGCGTCCCGAGGCAGATGTCCTCGGGGTCGGTCCACTCCGTGGGATTGTGGCTCACCCCGTTGGTGCTCGGAATGAAGATCATGCCGGTGGGGGTGATCTTGGCCATCTGCATGGCGTCGTGTCCGGCTCCCGACGGCATCACCTCGAAGGGAACGTCGCGTTCCTCGCACATGCCGCGGATGAGCGCGATAACCCCGGGGTGCATTGTCACCGGCTCCTCGTCACGGATGGTGACGATTTCGACCTTCACGCCCCGCTCCCGGGCGATCTGCCGGGCCCGTTTCCTGATCAGTCCGGCCACCTTGCGCTTGGACGAGGACGTGATGCTGCGCACGTCTACCTGCAACTCCGCCCGGCCCGGTATGGCGTTGATGACCCCCGGCTCCACCTTGACGGCGCCCACCGTGCCCACCACCCGGCCCTTTTCCGTGGCCGCGTGCTCCCGGCACACCTCGTCGATGTACGTGATGAGGTGTCCCGCCGCCACCAGCGCGTCCTTGCGCATCTCCATGGGAGTGGTGCCGCTGTGGTCCGCCTGGCCCTTGAAGACCACCCGGAGGCGGCTGGGGGCGGCGATGGCGGTGACCACGCCGATCTTCTTTTGCTTCGATTCCAGAACGGGTCCCTGCTCGATGTGCAGCTCGAGGTAGGCCTTGACCGTCTTGGGGTCGCGTCTCAGGGACGCGAGATTGTCGCGGTAGATGCCGAGGCTCGACAGCACGTCCTCGAGCCGGGTGCCGCCGGCGTCCACGGCGTTGGCGAAGTCGTCCATGGTGACATCGCCGGCCACCAGGCTGCTGCCTACGGTGGCGAACCCGAAACGGCTCGATTCCTCGCCTACGAAGCAGACGCTTTCCAGCGGGACAGGCAACGTCAGGCCGCTCTCCTTGATGGTGCGCACCGCTTCGAGGGCGCCGATGACCCCCACCGGGCCGTCGTATCTCCCGCCCTGCACCACCGAATCGAGGTGCGACCCGGCCAGCACCGCAGGTCCTTCCCGCCCCCCGGCCAGCCGCCCGAAGATGTTGCCGGCGGCATCCACGCGCACGTCTAGCCCGGCCTGGTTCATCAGGTGAACGAGCAGTTGGCGAGAGCGCAGCTCGTGCACCGAGAACACCAGCCGCGTGACCGATCCGCCCTCGCCCAAGCCGATGCGCGAGACCGCGTTGAGGTCGCGCAACAACCTGTCCTTATTGATTTCGGGGACTTCCATCCGACGACTCGACGGGTCCGGGAAGCTGTGCATGGTAACAAAAAAGGGGGGTCGGGAACAGCGGCTGGTAAAGCCCGATGGCGCATGTTATAAGCCTCACCGGCCGTTGGCCCCCGCTACGCGAAACAGACTCCGAGGAACCGTATCCATGTCCGAAACCGGTAAGAGAATCGCCGAGTTGCTGCTGAGCACGCAGTCCATTCAGGTGTACGACGAACGCCCCTTCGTATTCGTCTCGGGCCGGGTCTCGCCGGTCTACATCGACTGCCGGCGGCTGCTTTCCTTCCCGGAGGCCCGCGACGAGATCCTGGAGGCGCTGGCGCAGATCGCCCGCCGCGACATCGGCCTCGACAACATGGACGTGGTGGCCGGAGGGGAGACCGCGGGCATTCCCTATGCCGCGTTCGTGTCCCACTACCTGCGCAAGCCCATGATCTACATCCGCAAGAACCCCAAGGGCTACGGTCACACCAACCAGATCGAGGGGGTGCTGGACGAGGGCCAGCGGGTGACGCTGGTGGAGGATCTCGTCACCGACGGCTTCAGCAAGCTGCGCTTCAACATCGGCGTCCGCGCCCAGAAGGCGCGCATCACTCACTGCCTCTGCGTCTTCGAATACAGCTCCGACGAACTGGGCATGCACGAGGGAAAGAAGAACCTGGGCGACCACGACATCAGCCTGCACACCCTGTCCAACTGGGACGACGTCCTGAACGCCGGCGAGGAGACACAGTTCTTTTCCCAGGAAAGCCGCGCTCAGATCCTCGACTTTCTGAAAGACCCCTCCAACTGGGGTCGCCGCATGGGCTTCGAGTAGCTTTCACTCTTCCTCGTAAATCTCCACATCCACCGGCTTGCCGCCCACCGGCATGTCCGGACACGCGCTGAAGGCCGCCAGCAGGTCGCGTTCCGCGCGCATGTCGACGTTGGTCGGCGCCTCGGGCCGGATTGCGGTGTGCTGCATCAGCCCGGTGGTGCCGTCGATGATCATGTGCTGGAAGAGGTTGAAGGGGCTCGGAATGTCCTCCGGCGCGATGTTGTAGGGCGCCAGCGCCCCGGACAGGTTCTCCCAGCAGCCGTGGTCCGGGATCTCGTCGTCCCGGTAATCCCGGTGGTAGTACTCCCGCAAGCGCCCCTCCTCCTTGGCCAACTGGAAGCGCCGTCCGCTGCACATTCCCTTCTGCAGGTCATGGGTCCCTTCTTCGAAGGTGTCCGCCACGATGGTCATGAAGTGCCGGTTGTCTCGCGACATCAGCTTGTCGCCGGTGCTCAGGAAGATCTTCCCGTTGTAGACCTTGGTCCGCGCCTGGTCGAATCGCTCCCGCAGGTTGTGTCGGTCCAGCACCAGGAAGTCCACCGTGGACATGGCGATGATGCGGATGATCTGCCCCTCCCTGAGGTCCCCGGACCAGCCCGTGTTGGCGTCGACGTGCTCGCTGAATATCTTTTTCATGTCGGCCTCCTTCGTAGGCGAACTGTGGCTTGGCGGGGACCGATTTTCAACACTTCACCGGATCGCGGTGATGAGCACGACACCCAGCACGATCAGCACGGCGGCCACCACCTTCCGCACGGTAATCACCTCCTCCTCCCGTAAAAATACGGCGGACAGCACCAGGCTGTAGAGCGGGCTGAGGCTCGACAGCGGCGCGACGATGACCACGTCCGACAGGTACAGGGACATGTAGATGCTGGCGACTCCCAGGGTGACGGCGCAGCCGGCCAGGAGGAAGTAACCCAGGGAGCGGCGGTCGAAGTTGACAGCGGACCACTTGCGGGAGACGGAAAGGGAAACCGCCACCGCGATCAGGGAGGTTCCGGTGGTGACCGCTGCCCCGAGGATCGGCAGGGTGATCTGCGCAAGGCCGATCTTGCGGATGACCTGGGTGGAGCCGGCTACGAAGGCGCTCAGGAGCGGCAACGCTACCAGAATGTTCATCCACGCCCCGGTCTTTTCTTCCCGCAGACTCAGCAGGATGATGCCGAACACCACCAGCGCCGTTCCCGCGCCCACCGCGGGCGTAAGCCGCTCCCCCAGCACGGCGATGGCCATCAACGACGAGAACAACGGCGTGGTGGCCCGGATCGGCGACGTTACCGCCACCCCGACCTTCTCCACGCTCAGGTAAGCCAGAAAGCGGGTGCCGCCGGGCTGGATCAGCCCCACGAGTACGAAGATCCAGAGTTCCGGACGAAGGATCCGGTCCGGGGGGACAACGATCAGGACAAAGCTCCAGAAGGACAGTACGTTGATGGCCAGGGAGATGACCGTGGCGGTGATGGGGTTGCCGTGCGCCAGCCCCTTCTTGAGGAGGATCAGGTTGATGGCGGTGAAGAGACCGCAGGCGAGGGCGAAGGCTTCGGCCGGGATCACGTGGGGGCGTATATTCCGCGAGGAAACGGGGTCAGAAGCGGACCACCGCAGCGCCCCAGGCGAAGCCGGCGCCGAAGGCGTTCAGGAGAACGATGTCGCCGTCGGCGATGCGGCCTTCCCGCCGGACCTCGTCCAGCGCCACGGGAATGGAGGCCGCTGACGTGTTGCCGTACTTGTGGACGTTGACGATCACCTTCTCCATGGGGATGCCGAGCCGCGCGGCCAGGGCGGTGATGATCCTGCGGTTGGCCTGGTGGGGAACGACGAGGGAGATGTCGTCGACGCCCAGCCCGGCATCGTCGAGGACCTGGCGGCTGATCTCTTCCATGGACCGCACCGCCACCTTGAAGACTTCCTTGCCGTTCATGTAGATGGAGTGCTGGCGCTTCTCCACGGTCTCCAGCGTGGCCGGCTTCTTGGAGCCCCCGGCCCGTATGTAGAGTGTCTCGGCGTAGGAGCCGTCGGTCTGAAGCCGGCTGCTGAGGATGCCCCGGTCGCCGTTGTCGCTTGCGCTTACCACCGCGGCGCCGGCGCCGTCGCCGAACAGGATGCAGGTGCTGCGGTCCTGCCAATCCAGAAAGCGGCTCAGGACGTCCGTGCCCACGACCAGGGCCTTGCCGACCCGGCCGGATCGGACGAACATGTCGGTCACCGAAAGCGCGTTCAGAAAGCCCGAGCAGGCGGCGTTGACGTCGAACGAGAAGACCTCCCTGGCGCCCAGCTTGGCTTCGAGCACGCAGGCCAGGCTGGGGAACTGGTAGTCCGCGGTGCAGGTGCCGCAGATGATGGCGTCCAGGTCCTCGACCGCGATGCCGGCGTCCTCCAGCGCGCGCTCCGAAGCGCGCAGCGCAAGGTCCGAGGCGGCCTGATTCTCCTCCAGCACACGCCGTTCCTTGATGCCCGTGCGGGTGGTGATCCATTCGTCGCTGGTGTCGACGATCTTGGTGAGGTCGTCGTTGGTGACCACGGTGGAGGGGACGGCGGAACCCGTGCCCAGAATGACGCTACGCGGTACGGTTTGTGTCATGTCGCCTTCCTGAGCAGGATACACGCGTTGGTGCCGCCGAATCCGAAGGAATTGGAAAGGGCGACGCCGACCTCCGCCTGCCGCGGCTCGTTGGGTACGTAGTCGAGATCACATTCGGGGTCCTGCGTCTCGTAGTTGATGGTCGGCGGCAACACGCCGCGGTGGAGCGCCAGCACGCTGTAGATGGCCTCCACCGCACCGGCGGCGCCCAGCAGGTGCCCGGTCATGGACTTGGTGGAGCTCATTGCCAGCTTGCGGGCGTGGTCGCCGAACACCGTCTTGACGGCCGCGGTCTCGTTGGCGTCGTTGTACGGCGTCGAGGTGCCGTGGGCGTTGATGTAGTCCACGTCCTCGGCCGCGATGCCGGCGTCTTGGAGGGTCAGGGCCATGCAGCGGGCGGCCCCCTCTCCGTCCGGAGACGGGGAGGTGATGTGGTAGGCGTCGCCGTTGGTCGCGTAGCCGATCATCTCGGCGTAGATGGTGGCGCCCCGACGGATGGCGCGCTCGCGCTCCTCCAGCACCAGCATGCCCGCGCCTTCCGACATGACGAATCCGTCCCGGTCCTTGTCGAACGGCCGGCTGGCCCCCTCGGGATCGTCGTTGCGCGTGGACAGTGCCTTCATGGCACTGAAGCCGCCCAGGCCCAAGGGGGTGGTGGCCGCTTCGGTGCCGCCGGCGATGACGGCGTCCTGCCGGCCTTCGCGGATCAGGTGGAAGGCTTCTCCCAAGGCGTTGTTGCCGGAGGCGCACGCTGAGGTCGGCGTCCAGTTGACCCCCTTGAGGCCGTAGCGGATGGCGATCTGTCCAGGCGCGAGGTTGGAGATGACCTTGGGGATAAAGAAGGGGGAAATCTTGCGCGGCCCCTGCTTCATGTACACTTCGTGGTAGTGCTCGATGGTGGCGATGCCGCAGAACCCCACGCCTACGATGGACCCCGCCCGGAACGCCTCGTCCCCGTCGACGGAAAAGCTGCTGTCCTCGACCGCCAGTTGGGCCGCGGCCAGGGCGTACTGCATGAACAGGTCCATCTTCTTGACTTCCTTGGCGTCGATGAAGTCCCCGGGATCGAAGCCCTCCACTTGGCCGCCGATGCGGCTCGCGAACGATTCGATGCCCTCGATGCGGGTGATGGGCCCGATGCCCGAGCGCCCGGCCTGAACCGCCTCCCAGTTGGCGTCCACGCCGATGCCCAGGGGCGTCAGCATCCCCATTCCGGTAACGACCACTCTGCGTCCGTTAGGATTTCCCATGGCGTGCGTTGGTTATTTCGCTGATGGCGTCCGTTGCCAGTACCTCTCGTGTACTTGCAGCACTTCGCGGATGCGCGAGGCAATACGTTCGCCGCCGGGTTCCAGCCGGGCGGATTCCTCGGCCTGCATGCGGTCCAGCACCGTGGCCACGGAGTTGCGGAGCGCGGACAGATCGTAGCCGCCTTCCAGGAGGAAGGCGATCCTGCCGCCCGCGTGCTTGCGGGCCAGCTCCAGCAACGCGTCGGCCATGACGCCGAAGCCCCCTTCGGTTACGCCCATGGCCGCCAGGGGATCGTCCCGGTGCGAGTCAAAGCCGGCCGACACCAGCAGCCAGTCGGGCTCGTACCGTTCGATGGCCGGGACGATGATCTCCCGGAACACCGCCAGGTATTCGGCGTCGCCGCAGCCCGCCGGCAACGGGACATTCACCGTGTATCCCTCTCCCTTGCCGCGCCCGACGTCTTCCAGGGCTCCGGTACCGGGATAGTACGGGTACTGATGCGTGGACAGGAACAGCACCGAAGGATCGTCGTAGAAGGCGTCCTGGGAGCCGTTGCCGTGGTGCACGTCCCAGTCCACGATCGCCACCCGCCCGGCGCCGTGCGCCTTCTGGAGATACCGCGCGCCGATGGCCACCGTGTTGAACAGACAGAACCCCATGGCCCGGTCCCGCAACGCGTGATGGCCCGGCGGCCGCACCATGGTGAAGCCGTTGGCGTATTCCGCGGCGGCCACCGCATCCAGCAGTTGCAGGAACCCGCCCACCGCCATCAGGGCCACGCCGAAGGAGTCACGGCAGGTAACGGTGTCCCCGTCCAGCGCGAACTGGTTGTGCTCGGAGGTGGAGCGGACCAGGTTGATGTAGCCCGCGTCGTGGCACAGTTCCAGTTCCTCCTGCACGGCCGAGCGCAACGGCAGAAGCTCATAGCCGGCGCCGTCCGCGACCTCGCCGGCGAGGTCGAGGAGGGTCTTGAGACGTTGAGGGCTCTCGGGATGATAGGGGCCGGGCTCGTGCTTCAGGAACACCGGGTCGGTCACGATGGCGGAACGAGGCATGCTGCGCGTAATCTACCACCGTGCGCGCGGCGGAGTCAAAGCGCAATCCCGGCGCTGCCGGGTCTCGCCGGCACTCTTTGACTCGCCTCCGCAAATACCTTAGCCTAGCTTCTGGGAGTTCGGAGTCGAAATGTTTGGTATCGGAATGCCTGAGCTGCTCTTGATCCTGGCGGTGGCCCTGATCATCCTCGGGCCCAAGAAGCTGCCCGAGATCGCCCGCTCCCTGGGGCGGGGGATTGCCGAGTTTCGCCGAACCACCGACGACGTGAAGCGGGAAATGCAGGCCGCGGCGGACGAGATCGACACCCGTCCGGAGAGCGAGAACACAGGCGCCGAGCCGTCCGGAGAAGGCGAACCCGCCAATACCATATCTCCAGCGGGCGATCCCACCAAGAAAGAGTGAACGCGGACGAAGGAGTGAGCGGAGAGGAGGGGGAACGGCTGTCGAACGACGCCAGCATGCCCCTGACGGCTCACCTGGAAGAACTCCGCTCCCGGCTCATCAAGTGCTCACTGGCCGTTTTGGCGGGCTTCATCGCCTGCTACCTGGCGGCCGACCATCTCATCCGGTTCATGACCGCGCCGCTTCTCCGGCTTGAAGCCGCCGGCCTCACCGTGATCGGCACCGGCGTGGCGGAGGCGTTCTTCGCGAAGCTCAAGGTGGCGTTCGTGGCCGCCATCTTCCTGGCGCTGCCGGTGTTGCTGTGGCACGCCTGGAAGTTCGTGGCGCCGGGCCTCTACCGCCACGAACGGCGCTACACCAAGGGTTTCGTCGCCTTCGGGACATTGTTTTTCCTGCTGGGCGCCGCTTTCTGCTACACGGTCATCTTCGACATCGGCTACCGGTTCTTCCTCGAACAGTACCAGCAACTGGATGTCCGTCCGGCGATTCGCGTGAGCGAATACCTGTCTTTCTCCGCCAAGCTGATGCTGGCGTTCGGCGTGGTCTTCGAGTTGCCGGTGGCGGGGGTGTTCCTGGCCCGGGTGGGGATCATCGATCACCGCATGATGATCAGCCGGTTCCCCTACGCATTTCTCGGCATCGTCGTGCTGGGCGCCGTCCTCACCCCGCCCGACGTGATCTCGCAGGTGTTGCTGGCGCTGCCGCTGACCGCGCTCTACGGCCTCACCGTCGTGGTGGTGTACTTCATTCGGCGGAAGGAACCGGACCGCGAGGACCAGTAGGGGCGACCGGCGGTCGCCCGGGCCGGATGCGCCGACACCCGGGGCCCCTATTCAACGATCGCGAGCACCTGTCCGGCCTCCACCGACTCCCCGGCATTGACGCGGATCTCCTTGACCTCGCCGTTGTTCGGTGCCCGCACCTCGTTCTCCATCTTCATGGCTTCGACGATGACCAGTCCCTGGCCCTTGTCCACGGTGTCGCCCTCGTTGACGAGCACGGCCACCACCTTGCCGGGCATGGGGATCTTGACCTCCTGCCGGCCGGATACCTCGATGCCGGACTGCCGGCCGCCGACGCGCACCTGCCGCTCGTCGGACATGTTGATGCGGTAGGTCCGCCCGTCCAGCAGCACGCGATACTCGTCCTCGGTGGTGTCCACGTCCACCTCGAAGGAGCGGTTGTCGATCAGCAGGGAATAGTTGTTCCGGCCCGTCCTGCGGCCGTCCACCATGAACTCGTGTCCGTCCACCACCACCTTGTAGAGGGATTTCTCGGTCTCGGTGATGCGCACCACGGACGTCTGGCCGCCGAGCTTTGCGATGAACGCCACGGCCTTACCACCCGTTCCTCGGGCTCGACGCGCCGGAACGGTGCTGTAGCGCCTCCCTGCGTGCTGTCTCGCGCCATTCGGATTTTTCCGCCGCCCCTTTTTCCACCATCCGGAGCGCGCGCTCCTGCTCCCGGTGCAGCGCCACGATGGCCGCCGAAGCCAACGCCACGTGGCGGTCCGGATAGAGGTCCTCCATGGTCATGAAGCCTCGCTGTTCGTCCACGAACCCGGTGTAGACGTCGGCCTCGATGAACTGGGGGTGACGCAGCATCCACTGGTGGAAAGGGATGTTGGTCTTGACGCCGCGCACTTGGTACTCGCGCAAGGCGCGCTTGAGGCGCCGTATGGCCTCCGCGCGGTCCTCGCCCCAGACGATGAGCTTGGCGATCATGGGGTCGTAGTGGATCGGGATGTCGCCGCCCTCGTAGACACCGCAGTCGTTGCGGATGCCGAACCCCTCGGGCAGCCGCAATCCCTCGATCTTTCCCGGACACGGCATGAAGTCGGTCTCCGGGTCTTCGGCGTAGATGCGGCATTCGATGGCGTGCCCGGTGGGGCGGATCTGGCGCTGCGACCACGGCAAGGGCGTGCCCGCGGCCACGTTGATCTGTGCCTTCACCAGGTCGATGCCCATGACCCGCTCGGTAATGGCGTGCTCCACCTGCAGGCGGGTGTTCATCTCCAGGAAGTAGAAGTTCTTGTGGCGGTCCACCAGGAACTCCATGGTGCCGACGCCGGTGTAGCCCAGCGCCCTCGCCCCCTGGGCCGCGGTCTTTCCCATGAGCTTCTGCATCCTGAGGTCGATGGTCGGCGCGGGACATTCCTCGATGATCTTCTGGTGACGGCGCTGGATGGAGCACTCCCGGGTGAGCAGGTGCAGCACCTTGCCGTAGATGTCGGCCAGGAGCTGGACCTCGATGTGGCGGCACCGTTCCAGGTACTTCTCAACGTAGAGGCGGGAGTCGCCGAAGGAGGAAGCCGCCTCGGAGCGCGCCGCGCGATAGGCGGAGCGTATCTCGTCGCTGGACTCCACCAGCCGCAGCCCCTTGCCGCCGCCGCCCGCCACGGCCTTGAGGACGCAGGGATAGCCGATGGCTTCGGCGGTTTCGAGCACCTCCTCCTCGGAGCTGAGGATGTCGTCGGAGCCCGGAATCACCGGCAGCCGCGCCTTCTTCATGAGCGCCCGGGCATTGACCTTGTCGCCCATCTGCTTGATGACTTCCGGAGACGGCCCCAGGAAGACGATTCCGGCGGCGTCGCAGGCCTGGGCGAACTCCGCGTTCTCGGCGAGAAAGCCGTAACCGGGGTGTATGGCGTCGGCCCGGCTTTTCTTGGCGGCGTCGATGATCCGGTCGATGCGGAGGTAGCTTTCCGTGGACGGAGCCGGCCCCACCGGGTAGGAGTAGTCGGCGTACTTGACGTGAAGCGCCTCGCGGTCGGCCTCGGAGTAGACCGCCACGCTCTCGATGTCCAACTCGCGGCATGCCCGTATGATGCGGACGGCGATCTCGCCGCGGTTGGCCACCAGGATCCGTTTGAACATTTCGGGCGATCCCGATACGCTTTGCCGCCCTCAGAGGGGCATGTTGCCGTGCTTCCGGGGGAGGCTGTTGTCGCGCTTCTTCTTCAGCATCTCCAGCGACCGAATCAGCGTGGGACGGGTGTCCTCGGGCACGATGATGGCGTCGAGGTTGCCCAGCTCGGCCGAACGGAACGGGTTGGCGAACATCCGCCGGTAGTCGTCCACCAGCTTTTGCCGGGTCTTCTTCTCGTCCTTGGCGTCCTTCAGCTCGTTGCGGAAGACGATGTTGATGGCGCCCTCGGGGCCCATCACCGCGATCTCCGAGGCCGGGTAGGCCAGGTTGATGTCGCCGCGCAGGAACTTGCTGGCCATGACGATGTAGCCGCCGCCGTAGGCCTTGCGGGTGATGACCGTGATCTTCGGCACCGTGGCCTCGGCGTAGGCGAACAGGAGCTTGGCGCCGTGGCGGATGATGCCGTCGTACTCCTGGTTGATGCCCGGGAGGAACCCCGGCACGTCGACGAAGGTGATCACCGGTATGTTGAAGCAGTCGCAGAAGCGCACGAAGCGGGCGGCCTTCACCGAGGCGTTGATGTCCAGACACCCCGCCAGATGGGCCGGCTGGTTCCCGACGATGCCCACCGTCCGCCCTCCCAGCCGCGCGAAGGCCACCACGATGTTGGGGGCGAACTCCCTGTGGACCTCGTAGAAGTAGCCCTCGTCCACCACCGCGCCGATCAGCTCCTTCATGTCGTAGGGGAGGTTGGCGTTCTCCGGCACCACGTGCTGCAAGCGCTGGTCGCGGCGGTAGGGGTCGTCCTCGGTGGGACGGAAGGGCGGCTCTTCCAGGTTGTTGCTGGGGAGGAAGCTCATGAGCTCGCGCATCATGAGCAGGCAGTCCTTGTCGTTGTCCGCGGAGAAATGGGCCACGCCGCTCTTGTGGGTGTGGGTCTCGGCGCCGCCCAGCTCTTCCTTGGTGACCTCTTCGTGGGTCACGGTCTTGATGACGTCCGGGCCGGTGATGAACATGTACCCGGTGTTCTTGGTCATGAAGATGAAGTCCGTGATGGCCGGCGAGTAGACGGCGCCGCCGGCGCAGGGTCCCATGATGGCGGAGACCTGCGGCACGACGCCCGAGGCCGTGACGTTGTTGGCGAAGATGCGGGCGTAGCCGTCGAGGCTGACCACCCCTTCCTGGATGCGCGCGCCCCCGGAGTCGTTGATGCCCAGGATCGGCGCGCCGTTCTGCATGGCCAGTTCCTGGACCTTGCAGATCTTGTCCGCCACCACCCCGCTCAGGCTGCCCCCGAATACGGTAAAGTCCTGGGCGTAGACGAAGACGGTGCGGCCGTCGATGGTGCCGGACCCCGTCACCACGGCGTCGCCGGGGATCTTCTGGTCCTGCATGTCGAAGTCGGTGCATTCGTGGGTGCGCAGGCGGTCCAGTTCCACGAAGCTGCCCTGGTCCAGAAGGATTTCGATGCGTTCCCGCGCCAGCAGCTTGCCTTCCTTGTGCTGCCGGCGAATGCGAACCTCGCCGCCGCCCAGCTCCGCCCTGCGGTCCAGTTCCTTCAGTCTGAGTAGCCGATCCTCTACAGCCATCAACGCCCCTTGCCTGCCGCCTTCCGGTGGTTCATGACCGTCCGTGTCCGCCGTATCTCATGCCCTGGCGGCATGGCATGCCGCCAGGATACACGGTCCGGTCTCTTGACCCCGGAACGTTGCCGCGGTTATCAATGTCGGTGGATCCTGGGAATACCAGGGAACCCCCGGAATTGTAGTTTCCTCAAAGTGAAAATTCAAGGATTGCCCCGGACTCCGACGGGACGCCAGCCTCGCAAGCCATGACCGGAGCACCCTCATATCCGTTCTTCTCGGACCCGCCGCCGAGAATCGCGGGGCATCGCGGCGCCGCCGGGACCGCGCCCGAAAACACCCTGGTCTCGTTTCGCCGCGGCCTGGAGGATGGCGCGACCTTCATCGAGCTGGACGTTCACGCCAGCCGCGACGGGGAGATCGTTATCATTCACGACGAGACCGTCCAGCGCACGACCGACGGCGCCGGCGCGGTGCGGGAGATGGATCTGGCGGAGTTGGGCCGGCTTGACGCCGGTTTCCGCTTCACCCCCGACGGCGGCGCCACCCATCCGTTTCGTGGCCGGGGCATCGGCGTGCCCACCCTGCGGGAGTTCTTCTCGGAGTTCCCCGGGACCAGGGCCACGCTGGAGATCAAGGAGTTGGCGGCACCGGCCATCGAGACGCTGTTCGATCTCGTGGAGGAGTTCGGCAAGGCGGAGGAGGTGCTGGTGGCAGCCGAGGACGACGCCATGATGGACGCCGCGCGCGCGGTCATTCGCCGTCGCGGCCTGCCCGTCGCCACGGGATTCTCCACGGGCGAGATCCGCGCCTTCCTGACCCCGCTCTGGACGGGAGGGGAGCCGCCGCCGGACATCGCTGGCCAGGCGCTCCAGATCCCGCGGCGCTATCAGGGGATGGACCTGATCACCCCGGCGTCGGTGGACGCCGCCCACCGCCGGGGCGTCGAGGTCCATGTCTGGACCGTCAACGAGGTGGACGAGATGAGGGAACTCCTGGCCCTCGGGGTCGACGGCATCATCACGGACTACCCGGCGCGGTTGCGGGACCTGCTCCATCCGTCACAACCGCGTTGAGCCTCACCTCACTCTACTGATGCAACGCGAGCTCCCGAACCAACGCATGGCGGACTTGCTCGATGCGTTGGCCCAGACCGACAAGGCGGTGGTGCGCCGGGCGGTAGAGGAGTTGGTGGCGCTGGCGGCGGAGGAGCCGGAGGTGGCCGAGGTCCTGGCGCAACGGCTGCGCGAAGCGCCCGGGTGGCCTGTGGCCTATGCCCTTGGCCAGATTACGCGTCCGTCCGTGGCCTGCCTTGAAGTGCTCGAGTGGGGACTCGGAAGCGGCGACCAGGACCTCCGGTGGGCCACGCAACTGCTGCTTACCGACTTGGGAAAGCGCTATCCTGAAGTGGAGGCGCGCCTGGAGGACCTCCTGCGGCAAGGCACGTCCACCCAGCGGCGCATGGCGGTCTACTGCCTGCGGGATGTCGGCGCGGCCGGGGCTGGTTTGCCGGCCGCCGTGCTCCAGGCCATCGCAGACCCGGAGCCGTTGGTCCGGGTGGCGGTGGTCACCACGCTTGCGAAGGAGTCCGGGATCGGGCCGGAGGGGCTGAAAGCCGTGGGAAAAGCCGCCGCGGGCGACCCGGATGTCCGGGTACGAAACGCCGCGGCGTTCGCCGTGAAGCGGTTCTCGGACGCGGGCGGCCGTTCGCGATCATAAAGTTTGACAAACCTGCTCCGCTCCCTTAGGATACAGCCAAGCAGGGAAAGGAGGTGGTCAAAATATGAGTGACATATGTAGCTGCGAGGTGACTGAGACCTAGGCTCTCGAGCCTTTTCGGAATTGAGGGTCTTGGTCAATTCCGACAGTACACCGAGCCCTGGCTGGCCAACGCGTCAGCCGGGGCTTTGTCGTTTTGCGAGGCGCCACACTGGTTATGGGGTTTCCGGCCACCCGATGAAGCTCACCTGACGGCCGGTGGCGCCGCCGCCGTTTTTGGATTCGCGCCGGTAGGAGAAGAGGTCGCCCGGTTTGCATGCGGTGCAGGGGCCCACAGACGCGATCCGGTCCTCGGGCACACCGGACGCGGCCAGCAGCGCGGCGTTCAACCGTCGCAGGTCGAGGTAGGTCTTGCCGTCCCTGCGTTCGAGGGAGGCTTCCGCGTCGCCGCCCCACGCCTCGACGAGCGGCTCCGCGACGTCGGGGCCGATCTCGTAGCAGCAGCCTCCGATGGCCGGTCCCAGGGCGCACTGCAGGTCCTCCGGCGCTGTCCCGTAGCGGCTTTCGATGTGCCGCACCGTCTTGGCGGCCACGGCGGCCAGGGTGCCGCGCCAACCCGCGTGGACCACCGCGGCCAGCCTTCGCCCGGGGGTATGGGCCCAGCAGATGATGGGCACACAGTCCGCGGTGAGCACTCCCAGGAATACCCCGGGAGCGTCCGTCACCATGGCGTCGCCCTCGCCCGCGTTCTTGCACGGCTCGCCAACGTCGATGACGTTGTCGCCGTGCCGTTGCCGCATGGTCACCATCCGCGTGCCCGTCATGCCCACGGCGCGCTTCATGTCGCAGTAATTGTCCTTGACCGCCTGGGGATCGTCGCCCACCGCGAACGAGACGTTGAGGCTTTCGAACGCGCCCCGGCTGTTGCCGCCGCTGCGGCCCAGAAAGCCGTGTCGCAATCCCGATTCGGCTTCCCAGCCGGGAACCCGGTAGACGGTCATTCCCATAGGCTTCTCAGAATCGCGACAACAAGCTGCCGAAGCCGTCGACCTTGTCCGACAGCCCGTTCTGCCGCAGTGCGTACCAGTAGATGGCCGTATTGATGGCGATGACCGGCTTGCCGAGGCGCTGCTCCGCTTCGCCTGCCAGCCGCGCCATGGCCAGGTTGGTGCCCACCTGCACCACGGCGTCCACGTCGTCGCCGTCCACCTCCCGGATGGCCGCCTCCAGCGTGTCCGCCTGCACGTGGGCGATCAGCACCGGACTCTCGCACTTGAGTCCCTTGAGGCGCAACACTTCATAGCCGCAGTCGGTGAAAAAGCGCACCACCTGGGCGTCCCCCACGGGCATGTAGGGCGTTATCACCCCGAGGCGCCGGATGCCGCCGTAGGCTTCGAACGCCGCCTCGCATGCGTAGGACCCCATGGCGACCCGCACTCCCGCCCGCCGTTCCACCGCCTCCAGCAACCGCCGGCTTCCCTCGGCGCCGTCCCAGAAGGTCTCCGAGGACATGCCCATGACCAGGTAGTCGGGTTTACAGGTCATGACCCGGTCGATGGCGTCGTCCACGCCCGTGCGGATGTTCCGCATCAATTGCTCGAAGTCCGCGTCGTCGTGGACGGGATCGTCGGGTATCCATATCCGGCCGAAGTGGTTGGTCACCCCGCGCGGCCGCATGTCGTCGAACTCGGGCTGCACCGAGGTATTCGTGGAGGGGGCGATGACCGCGAACTTCCGCCGCCAGCCAAGGGCGTCAGCCATTCATCTTTCTCCGGCTCCTGCTCCGGTGCGGGCGTTCCAACCCGGGTTTGCTGGACTCGTGTTCATGGCCCAAGGTATAACACCCGAGGATTGCGTTTTCCTACGGTTTCTTGCGTTGGCGCTTCCGTCACGGCGCATCATTGCAGGTTCTAACGACTCCCGGTCTCCGACTCCCTCTCCCCCCGGGAGAGGGTTGGGGTGAGGGGTTCCGGCGGGTGGAAACGACGATATGGCGATACCGGAACGCTACAACACGGGCTACAACATCGGCGTGGGCGGAGCGGTGGTGCGGGACGGGCGCCTGCTGTTCGTGCGGCGCGCGTCGCGCCGCGGGCGCGGCAACTGGCAGGTGCCCGGCGGCTTCATCGAGCCCGACGAAACCATCGAGGAGGCGGTGGTCCGGGAGGTGGCGGAGGAGGCCGGAGTGGAGGCCGAGGTGGAGGGGGTGCTCGGCGTTCGCAGCCGCTACGACGAGGACTCCGGCAACAGCCTATACGTCGTGCTGCTGCTGCGGGGAATCACCGCCGAGCCCAAGCCGGACCTTCGCGAAGTGGACCGGGCGGTGTACCTTTCGCTCGACGAGATCCGCGCCTTGGACCCGTTGCCGCAGACCAACTGGGAAGTCGCCCAAAGCGCTCTCGCGCCCGAGACACGGCTGCTGATACCCAAGACGGTGTCCAACCAGCGGGGCCAGATCTTCAACCTTTTCATCGCATAGCGGCGCCCCCGCGGCCGGACGTTTGGTTGCAAGTCCGCACCCCCCATGTTACACGGGAACCCCATGAACAACGTGGAGCCGAGGTACGCTGATCTCGCGGAAAAGGCGCTCTCCGGAGACCTCCTGTCGCGCGCGGAATTGAAGTCCGTTATTCACGGCGCCGACGAGAGGCTGCCGGAACTGCTCGAGGCCGCGTTCCGTGTCCGCCACCACTACTTCGGCAAGAAGGTGCAGATCCACGTCCTGATGAACGCCAAGAGCGGGCTCTGCCCCGAGGACTGCGGCTACTGCTCGCAGTCGTCGGTTTCCGAGGCCGAGATCGACAAGTATCCGTTCCTCGCCAAGGAGGAGTTGGTGCACGCCGCCGTCAAGGCCAAGGAGGCGGGCGCCATGCGCTTCTGCCTGGTCAACAGCGGCCGCGGCCCCACGCTCAAGGAAACCGAGAAGATGGCCGAGGCCGTGGCCGAGATCAAGAGCAAGGTCCCCATCAACATCTGCGCATGCATGGGGCTGCTCACGGAAGACAAGGCGCGGATCCTCAAGGACGCCGGCGTCGAGCGCATCAACCACAACCTCAACACCAGCAGCCGCTACCACCCCGAGGTGGTTTCCACCCACAGCTACGACGACCGGGTGGCGACCCTGGAGAGCGTGAAGGCCGCGGGCCTGTCGACCTGTTGCGGCGGCATCATCGGCCTGGGCGAGCAGGACGACGACGTCATGGACCTGGCGGTGTCGCTCCGGGAGTTGGACGTGGACTCCATCCCGGTGAACTTCCTCCACGCCATCCCGGGAACGCCCATGGAGGGTCGCTCGAACCTGACGCCGCAGTACTGCCTCAAGGTCCTGTGCCTGTTCCGCTTCGTCAATCCGAGCAAGGAAATCCGCGTGGCCGGCGGCCGGGAGGTCAACCTGCGCTCGCTGCAGCCGCTGAGCCTGTACCCGGCCAACTCGATCTTCGTCAACGGTTACCTGACGACTTCAGGCCAGGACGCCTCCGACGCCCACCGGATGATCGAGGACCTGGGCTTCGAGATCGAGATGTCGGAGCCGGAGGCACTGCCGGAACGGCAGGACATCGCGCAAGACGCGGCCGACGTTTAAATTGTAGGAGAAAGCGCCGTGGCACGAATTACCGTCGAAGATTGCCTCAACGAGGTAACCAACCGCTTCAAGCTGGTGATGCTCGGCTCCCAGCGCACCAAGCAGCTCCTCAAGGGCGCCAAGCCCCTGGTGGACGCCGACAACCGCGAGATCGTCGTGGCGTTGCGGGAGATAGCCGCGGGCAAGGTCCGGGAATCGCAGCCCGAAACGACGGACGTCGAATAACTACCGAAGACGGACCCGGGCCTCTGTCACCGGTAAGGCCGCGAGCATGCCTCTTTAGAGCATCGGCGGCTTGGCTCGACATTGACGAACAAGCTCTCCTTACGCCTACTGACCACATCACTGGTTCAGACCCGTCGATTCCTGGGGCCAAGTCGTGCCGGCGGGATATATCTGGTACAATTCCCGCGCATGAACCGTCGGCTATAAGAGCTATTCCCGGACAGGGGTTAGCACGCCGGATCAACCCAATCGCTCCACTTTGACCTGCTGACCATGCTGAAGGGGGGTACGATGAACTACGACAGCCCCTTATTGACGATCCGATTCGACGGCAAGGCGATCGGGCCCGGAAAGATCCCCGTGTCGCATTTGCTGCATTTCCTCTCCAACATGAGCAAGGCGTTCCTACGAACCGCACGGCTTCTGCGAGGTGGAACAGGACTGAATCGTCCAGGGCGGCCGCCTCGGGCTCTGGTACAGGATGTTGAACTGGACTTGGTGTTGCTGACACATGGAAGCCCAACGGCTGTACTGGGCTTTCAGCTCAGTCAACCGAATCAATCGCTTCCCGATATGGATTTTGGTCTGGAAGTACTAGAGAAAGCCATCGACGGACTGGGACGCGTGCAGGAGGATGAACTGGAAGAGCCCCTACCGTCCGGATACGATACGGGTGTGATGATGGCTTGGCGGGACGCGGGAACGCTTTTCCGGAAAGACGTCTCGACCATCGAAATTACGCTGAACAAACCGGCATCACCAAAGAGTATTGTATTCTCGTCGGAGGGCTTCGAACGCCTTCGAAACCGTATCAAAGCGCCACAAACAAACATCCTTACAGTCGAAGGCCGGTTGCTCATGGCCGACTTCAAAGAGCATGGCACCCGTTGCCGGGTACATCCGTCTGCGGGAGAACCGGTGTTGTGTTTATTCGACGAGGAACAGAAGGATGAGGTTTTGGGCAACATTCTGCGCTATGTCCGTATCGTTGGAGAAGGGGAGGCAGATCCGGTTAGCGGTAAAATCACTGGAATCAAGATTCATGATATCGAACAACTCGAAGGTTTCGACGATGAAGCAGTGGACCTGTTGCCGCAGGGCACGCCCATAGAATCGAGCTTTTGGGAAACTCCAACCTTTGACGAACTTGCGATGTCCCAACGCGTCCAACCGACCACGGGTGTACGGGCTCTTTTCGGGACGTGGCCGGGTGAAGATGACGACGGCTTCGAAGAGGCCGTTGACGAACTGCGTCATCCCGGAGTGAACAAACAACAGCGGTCATGAGCAGTACGAGAGTCCTACTCGATACGAACATCGTATCGTATCTGATGAGGGGTGGACGATTGGCTGAAGCGTATGAACCGCACACGGAAGGACGACTGCTAGCAATTTCATTTGTCACTGTAGGCGAGCTGTACTATGGAGCCGAAAAGCGGAACTGGGGAGAGAGACGACGCAAAGTGCTTGAAACGACGTTGCGTAACTTCGTCGTTGTTCCTTATGACCACGACGTGGCGCGTTGTTACGGTCGTCTCGTCGCCGAGCGAGAGACAAAAGGGAGACCGATCCAGCCCAACGACGCTTGTGACCTGCTCCCCGTTTTGTCCTCACCCATAAGTTAGTGGTTTTGGGTTGCGGTCCACTCGGGACCGGGCTGCAAACTCCAAGGGCGTGAGTCCTTCGAGGCTCGTGTGCGGCCTCCTGGTGTTGTAGTCAGCCCTCCACTCATCGATGAGCTCCCGCGCATGGCGGTAGCTGGTGAACACGTGCTCGTTCAGGCACTCATCGCGCAGCCGGCCGATGAAGCTCTCCACCAGGCCATTCTGCATGGGCTTGCCCGGAGCGATGTAGTGCCAGTCGACCCCGTGGTCCTGTTGCCATCCGAGC
>JAJDTQ010000091.1 GCA_022827045.1 Candidatus Binatia bacterium | reverse complement strand
ATGGCGGCGATCTGGTTGCCGTCGAAGTGGTACCAGGTCCCGTCCGCCAAGCGGGCCTCCATGCCGATGCGGTCGGCGTCGGGATCGCTCGACAGCACGATGCCCGAGCCGTAGCGGCCGGCGAAGTCCCGGGCCGGCTTGGTGGCGTGGGGCACTTCCGGGTTGGGAGCCTTGAAGGGAATCGCCGCGAAGCTGCCGTCCAGCCCCTGGTCCGGCGGAATCAGCAGCGAGAAACCGAGCCGCTCCAGCACCTCCTTCACGGTCTTCACCCCGCAGCCGCACAGCGGCGTGTAGCCTATCGGCGCTTCGGCCCTGGGAGGATAGAGGTTGCCGTAAAGCTCGACGTACGTGTCGACATAGGCTGCCGGCAGATCCGGCGGCAACGGGCGGATCATGCCCGACCGAAGGCTCTCCTCGAAGGGGACGGTCCGCACCTCCGTGGCCCGCTCCATGGTGTCCACCAGCCGCTGGTCCTCCGGCGCGACGGGCTGGCTGCCGTAGGCGTCGTAGACCTTGATGCCGTTGTCGTCCGGTGGATTGTGGGACGCGGATACGTTGACGCCGCCGGCGGCGCCCAGCCGGACGATGAAGAACGACAGCTCCGGGGTGCTGGTCACCGCCCGGTCGTCTTCGGGGTCGGCCAGGTAGGCGATGATGCCGTTGGCCGCGTAGATCTCGCACGCCAGCCTGGCCAGCGCCCGCGAGGAAACCCCCATCAGGGGGTGCCGCGGTCCGAGGAACCCGTACACGCCGGCATTGTCGGTGAACACCCGCACGTCGTTGGCTACCACCACGCTCAAGGTAGCGTCGTGGGAGCGCTCCGTTGCGCCGAAGTTGCCGGAAGAGCTTCCGCCCAGGTAGTTGCAGTGCCCTTGGACGGTCATGGCGACGGTCGCGGGATTCATCCGGTTGGGGCCGTAGCCCACCGGACCGCGCCGGCCGCCGGTGCCGAAAGGCAGTACCTGCCGGCAGGCGTCGAACACCAGCGCCAGGTGCTCCGCCTCGAGGTGGCGGTCGAGGATCTCGGGTGCGGCGTACGGAATCTCGCCGCCCATCCAGCGACGCAGGCGCCCGGCGGCCTCCTGTCCGGCGTCGCCGTAGCGCTCCTCCAACAGCGCGGCCATCCGTTCCAGTCGCCCGGGGTCTGTCATCTCGCGCAAGGTACTCCTGGTTACGCCGTCAGCCGGACAAAAAAAGGGCGGCCCCGAGGCCGCCCTTTGCAGTCGGTACGTGCTACCGGCCGGTGCGGGCCAGCGAGTGGACCCAGCCGTGCATGCGGGACTTCGCGTTGGCGATGTCCTTGTCGCTGAAGAAGTTCTTGAGGTCCACCTTCTCCACCGCGTAGACCGGGCGGAGGAAGTCGCTCTCGTAACCGAAGGGCACGGTGGCGTCGATGCCCATGCCGCCCTCGAACACGGTGTTGGAGGCGGTCCACTGCCGGTCGCCGGCGGTCATGCGCTCGGCCGGCATGAAGGTCTGGCCGCGCCCGCCCGGAATCGGGTTCAGGATGTCGGTCTTGGGATTCACCCGGGTGGTGAGGCACCACATGATGTCGTCCATGTCGTAGATGTCGGTGTCCTCGCTGGCGGCCACCACCAGGCGCGACCCCTGGGAGGTGGACAGGATCGCCGACATGAAGTTCCGCTGCCAGCCTTCCTCGATGCGGTTGCGCTTCTTGACCTGGATGATCGCGCCGCCCCAGTCGGTCATGCAGTAGGGGATGTTGACGTCCTGGATGATGCCGGGCTGCATGCGCTCGCACAGCAGGTACATGCACGCCTCGCGCACGGTGGTGTCGATGTTGTGGTCGTCCAGCGTGTGGACGCCCAGCGGGAAGATGATGGGCTTGCCCTCGCGCTTCCGCGTGGTCACTGCGGTAACGTGGAACGTGGGCGCCTTGTAGGCCTTGCCCATGTACCCGGCCCACTCCGGATGGAAGTGGAAGCGGCCCTGGATGTCGGCCTTCTCGGACTCTTCGGTCTCGTAGCGGCGGTCGCGCGGGTTCACGTAGCCTTCCAGCACCACCTCGCAGTCGGCCAGCGCCAGCGCGTCAACGGTTTTGGCCTTGACCACCCGCACCGGCGAGCCCTGCACCGCGCCGGCCACGCCCAGCTCGTCGCAGCCCTGGGGCAGCACCACGTAGTCGAAGCCGGCCCCCGCCAGCAGCGTGCAGGAGGGCGGAACCCCGAAGCACATGGTAATGGGAACGGGCTTGTCTTCCTTGTAGTACTTGGACACCACCTGCCACATGTGCGATCCCGGCGAGATCTGGAAGGTGCCGACGTTGCCCCAGCGGAAGTTCATGCGGTTGTAGCCCAGGTCGGTGCCGCCGTCGAAATGCTCGCCGGAGATGAGCCGGTTGCCCGAGCCCACCGTCAGCTCCGGCTCGTACTCGGTGTGGCGGACGGGGAGCATGTACTCGTTGACGTCCTTGGGATCCTTGATGATCTCCTCGTGGACCGGCGCCTCCTCGGAGCTCACTTCCACCGGCGGAATCTGGTTCTTGATGGCATCGGCGAGCTTGCGGGTGCGGTCGGTGTGGCTCTCCCAGCCGAACATCTTGTTGATGACGCCCATGTCGCCGAACAAGTTGGTGACCGCCCGGTGATGGGGCTTGCCCTTGACGTTGTTGAACAGGATCGGACAGCCGCCGTCGAGGTTCTTCTGGATCGCGATGATCTCCAGGTCGGGGTCGACCTCCTTGTCCGTCTCGATCAGGTCGCCTTCGGCCTTGAGCCACTCCAGCGCGTTGCGCAGATCATGGATTTGTTCAGCCGGGGCACCGAGTTTCTTTGCTGCTTTGGCCATTTCCTACTCCTCTTGTGTGATTTGCGGTTGATTCGCTCGGCGGCTGGCCGCCGCCGCTCCCCGCGTGATGGTGCCCCCCGGTCGTCATCGTCGCTTGCCGATGACAGAGAACGCTTCCTCAACTCTACAAAGGAACTCGTCAGACGGGGTAATGCATTCACGAGCGGAGTTGATAAACATTAGCCAATGGAAGGCGCGCTTGTCAACCTTCGCAGTATCCGGCCCCCTCCCCCTCTGGGAGTGGTTTGGGGTGAGGGTCAGCCCGCCGGGTCCGGCTGCAACCGCCGCCTCCAGGTCAGGGCGCCCCGGATACTTGCGTAGACCATCGCGAGGCAAACGAGTTCCAGCAGCCACGCGTACTGATACGAGCCCGTCAGGTCATAGGCGAAACCGCCGAACCAAGTGCCGAGGGCTGCGCCGAGGCCGAAGGTGATCTCCAGGAGTCCGACGATCATGGCGACGTTCCGGCCCCAGAAGATGTCGGCGATGGTGGAGGCGTAGACCGGGTTGCTGGCGCTGTGGCCGAGCCCGTAGAGGAGAGCGAACGCCACGGACCACCAACCGGGCGCCTCGGAACCCAGCACCATGAGAAAGCCGACGCCGGCCAGCCCCATGAGGGTGGCCAGGCGCAGGGCACGTTCGCGGCCGATGCGGTCCGAGGTAAAGCCCCAGACAGCCGTGCCGGGGATCCGCACCACCCCGACCAGGCCGAAGGTCGAGGCAGCGGCGAGCTTGCCCAGTCCGGAATGGATCAGATGGGCGACGGCGTGGGTGTACACCAGGGCAATGCCCGTGCCGACGGCAAGGTGGCCCACCGCGATGGACCAGAACGGGAACGAGGACAGAGTCTGCTTGAGCGTCCAGTCCCGATGGCCCGCGGGCCTCGCCGAAACGGACGTCCCGGCCGTCGCGCCCCGGTCCGGCGCATCGTCCGGGAGCTGGCCGATGTCCTCGGGCCGGCGCCGCTGCAACAGCCCGTTGAGTGGCACGTGGAACCCCAGTATGGCCGCTCCCAGCAGCATCATGGCACCGCGCCAGCCGTAGCCCGTGATGAGGAGCTGCATCCCGGGCACGATCACGATGCCGACCCCCAGTCCCATGGCGGCGACGCCGATGGCGGTGGCGCGGCGCCGCCGGAACCAGTGGGCCAGCACGGCGGTGGTGCCGACGAAGTCGATGCAGCCGATGCCGAACCCCGCCAGCAGGCCGTAGCACAGGTAGAATTGCCACAGAGAGCCGCCGCGGCTCGCCAGCACCAGCCCGAGGCCGACGAGCCCCAAGCCCAGAGGCATGACGATGCGCGGCCCGAGACGGTCGAACGCCCACCCCGCCACCGGCGCCATGGTGCTGTAGACGAGGCCGTTCACCGAGGCGATGGTGGCGGTGGTGGCGCGCGACCACCGGAACGCCTCCAGCAGCGCGACGTTGAACACGCTGAACCCGGCCATGAGCCCGCCCACCACCACCAGGTTGAGGAAGCACAGGGCGACGATCACATAACCGTAGAAGAAACGACGTCGAGGCATGGGGTCCGGATGGGCGGCTCACCGCGTCTCGTGGCGGAACCGGCGTTGCCACACCATGCTCATCTGGATGCTCACGTAGGCCAACGTATACGACAGCAGCGCCGTCATCCAGGCGTGGCGGTAAGAGCCCGTGACGTCGTAGGCGAAACCGCCGAACCAGGGCCCGATCGCGACCCCGATGCCGTAGAATATCTCCAGGAACCCGATGATGGTCGCGAGGTGCTTTCCCCAGAAGATATCGCCGAGGGTGGATCCGAAGGTTGGGTTTGCGGCGCTGTGACCGGCGCCGTAGACGACGGCGAGTGCCACGAACCACCACGCTGGGGACTCGGGCTCCGAGGACATGAGCAGTCCGACCCCCGCGAGGGTCATGACCGTGGCGACGCCATACGCACGGTCGCGCCCCAGGCGGTCGGAGGCAAGACCCCAGAAGGCCGTTCCGGGAATCCGCGCCAACCCCACCAAGCCGAAGACCGAGGCGGCGGCGAGCTTGTCCAGGCCGACATGGACCAGGTGGGCCACGGCGTGGGTGTTCACGAGTGACAGGGCGATGCCGGCCGTCAGGTGGCCCATGGCCATGGACCAGAACGGGAACGAGCACAGCGCCGTTGCCAGGCTCCAGTCATGGTCGGCGCCGGCCCGGATCCTCGATGCGGATCGGATCTCCGTGGCGGTGACGCCGGGACCCGGGGCTTCAATCGACGCGCCGTCCGGGAGTTGCCCGATATCCTCGGGCCGGCGGCGCTGTAGCAACGCGTTCAGCGGCACCTGCGAAGCCAGCACGGCGATCCCCAGCAGCACCATCGCCGCGCGCCAGCCGAAGCGGGTGATGAGCAACTGCACGCCGGGCACGCACACGAACCCGACCCCTATGCCCATGGTGGCGAAACCGATGGCGGTGGCTCGCCGGTCGCGGAACCAGTGGGACAGCAAGGCGACGGTGCCGACGAAGTCGAGGCAGACCAGACCCAAGCCCGCCAGGAGCCCGTACCAGAGGTAGAATTGCCACAGGGCCGTGCTCCTTCCCGACAGCACGAGCGCGGCGCCGATCAGCAAGCCGCCGAGGGACATGACGATGCGCGGCCCCAAGCGGTCGTAGGCCCATCCCACCAGCGGCCCCAAGACGGTGTACGCGAGACCGTGTACGGAGGCGATGGCGGCCGTGGTGGCGCGAGACCATCGGAATGCCCCCAGCAGTGCCACGTTGAACACGCTGAACGACGCCATGAGACCCCCCACCAGCACCAGGTTGAGGAAGCACAGGGCGACGATGACGTAGCCGTAGAAGAAGGGGCGTCTGGCGTCCTGTCTCACCGCGTCTCGTGGCGGGACCGCCGCTTCCAGACCATGCACGCCTGTACGCTCAGGTAGGCCACGGTGAACGACACCAGGCCCAGGACCCAGGCGTACTGGTACGAGCCGGTCACGTCGAACGCGTAGCCTCCGAACCACGATCCGAGCGCCACGCCGATGCCGAAGGTGACCTCCAGCCAACCGAGGATCTTGCCGACGTTTCTGCCGCCGAAGATGTCCGTGATGGTGGCGCCGAAGGTAGGGTTGCCGGAGCTGTGACCGATGCCGTAGAGGACGGCGAAGGCCACGAACCACCACGCCGGCGCGTCCGCGCTCAGGGCCATGAGCACCCCGATCCCGCCAAGGGTGAAGAAGGTGCCGAGCCGGTAGGCGCGGTCTCGCCCGAGGCGGTCCGACACGAACCCCCAGATGGCCGTGCTCGGAATCCGCGCCACCCCCACCAGGCTGAAGGCGTTGGCGGCCATCTGTTTCGCCAGTCCGACGTGAACCAGATGGGCGACCGCGTAGGTGTACATGAGCGCAAGGCCGGTGCCGAGTCCCAGGTGGCCCACGGCAATGGACCAGAACGGGAACGAGCGAAACGCTTCCGCGAGCGTCCAGTCCCGCGCCGGTACGGGGTTTGCAGCGGCGGGCTCCGCCGTGGCCGCGGCAACGTCAGTGGCCCCCGGCGAATCGCCGTCAGGCAACTGTCCGATATCCTCGGGCCGGCGTCTCTGGAACGCGGCGTTCAGAGGCACAATGGTCGCCAGAACCGCGATCCCCAGCAGCGCCATGGCCGCGCGCCAGCCGTACCGGGTAATCAGGACCTGCACCACGGGAACGATCAGGATGCCGAAGCCCAGTCCCATGGTGGACAGGCCGAGGGCCATTCCCCGCCGCCGGCGGAACCAGTGGGACAACAGAGCGGTGTTGCTGACGAAGCCGATGCAGCCGATGCCGAGTCCCACGAGCAGGCCGTATGCGAGGTACAAGTGCCAGAGCGACGTGCCGGCTCCCGACAGCAGCATACCGCAGCCGATGAGGAAGGCTCCGAAGGGCATGAGGATGCGCGGACCCAGCCGGTCGTAGGCCCAGCCCACCAGCGGCGAGGAGGCGCTGTAGAAAAAACCGTTCACCGAGGCAATGGAGCCCGTGGCGGCACGAGACCAGCCGAAGGTTTCCACCAACGCGATGTAGAAGACGCTGTACGAGGCCAGGATGCCCCGCATCAGCACCATGTTGAAAAAACAGAGGGCGACGATGACGTAGCCGTAGAAAAAAGGGCGGCGGCGCATGGGTTCAGGTTCGGATGTGCGGCAGCGTTTCCTCGGCAAACCGTTGCATCTGCTCCAGGCGGTCGGGCCAGCGCGGCACCATGAACTGAAGCGCCAGGTGCTCCACGCCAGCCGCGCGGTAGCGCGCGATGGCTTCCACGAGCTGGGCCGGCGTTCCCGCCAGGCGATCCGGTTCCTGCGGCACGGGATCCCGGGTCACCTCGATGGGGAGGCAGCAGGTCAAGTGAACGGTGTCCGGTGGCCGCCCGGCCTCTTCCGCGTACCGCCGGGCGTTCTCGAAGCGGGCGGCCAACTCGTCCGGCTCGATCCGCACGAAATAGGGAAACCAGGCGTCACCGTAGCGTCCGGCCCGCCTCTGAGCCCGGCGCCCCTCGCCTCCGATCCAGACGGGAATGCCGCGCGGCGCCGGGGGTTTGGGCAGGAAGGCGATGTCCTCGAACTCGTAGAAGTCGCCGGAGAAGCTCGCGTGGTCGGCACTCCAGAGCTCCCGCAAAACCTCGAGTTGTTCGTCGGTCCTGCGCCCGCGGTCCTCGAACGGCGCCTGCAGCGCTTGAAACTCCTCTTCCATCCACCCCACGCCCACGCCGAGAATGAACCGGCCTTCGGAGAGATGGTCCAGGGTCACGGCGATCTTGGCCCACACCAGGGGCTGGCGGTAGGGCAGCACCAGCACGCTGATTCCCAGCTCGACTCGGCTGGTGCACGCGGCCAGGAACGTCAGACAGGTCAGGGAATCGAGGAAAGGGCGGTCCGGCGGCACGATGAATGCCCCATCCTTGCCGTAGGGGTAGGGCGTGTCGATGCGCCAGGGGATGATGATTCGGTCCGCCGCCCAGATGGAGTCAAAGCCCCAATCCTCGGCGCTCCGGGCTGCCTGACGCAGGGTCTCGGGAGTGGCGGCGCGTCCTGAAATCGGCAGAAAGACTCCGGTTTTCGTGGCGTGGCTCCGTTCGAAGGGAATGGGTCAGTGTGTGCACTAGTAACGGAACACCTGCGGGAGTGTCAAACCAGACAAGGTTGACGCGGGCGGTACAAAGCAGCTATGGCTTGCTACGTCCCGCGCGGCCGGACAGCGCAGGGGCCGTGGCGGGAACGTCTCGCGACACGCACGACCACACAAACCGAGGGGAGAACACCACTCATGGCAAAAGACGGCAGGACGGAGAAGAAACAGGCGGAGTACGGCTCGGACGTCGTCGTCGACATGCTCAAGGCCTTCGATATCGAATATACCGCTTTCAACCCCGGGGCGAGCTTCCGCGGTATCCATGACTCCATCGTGAACTACGGCGGCAACCATCACCCGGAGGTGATCTTCTGCTGCCACGAAGAGATCTCGGTGGCCATCTCCCACGGCTACGCCAAGGCCACGGGCAAGCCCATGGTGGCGATCCTGCACGACGTCGTGGGGCTTCAGCACGGAAGCATGGGCATTTTCAACGCTTGGTGCGACCGGGTGCCGGTGATCTGCCTGGGCGGCACGGGCCCGGTGGACACCAAGATCCGCCGCCCCTGGATCGACTGGATCCACACCGCGCTGACGCAGGGCAACCAGGTGCGGGACTACACGAAGTGGGACGACCAGCCGGCCACCCTGGACAGCATCCCGGAGTCTTTCATCCGCGGCTACCGGCTCGCGGTCACCGAGCCCACCGCGCCGGTGTACATCAACTACGACGCCGGCCTCCAGGAGATGGAGGTGGCGAAGCAGATAGAGGTGCCGGACGTGAGCCGGTTCGCGCCCCAGGCGCCGGTGCAGGGGAACCCGGACGCCATGCGCCGGGCCGCCGAGCTCCTGGTGGGCGCCAAGGCGCCGCTCATCATCGCCGACTTCATGGGACGCAAGCCCGCGGCGGTGGCGGCCCTGGCCGAGCTGGCGGAGCTGCTGGCGATTCCGGTCATCGACAAGGGCAACCGTCACAACATCGCCAACACTCATCCGCTGGACGTGACCAACGTCTCGGGCGACTTCCTCAAGAAGGCCGACGTGGTGCTGGCGCTGGACGTCCAGGACCTCTACGGCTCGCTCACCACCGTGGACCGCACCACCCGGGAGATGGGCTACGTCATCCAGCCGGGAACCAGGATCATCCACATCAACCTGAACGATATGCTGGTGCATAGCTGGGCCACGGACGTGCAGCCGCTGCAGGCGGTGGACGTCCCCATCAGCGCCGACACCGCCATCGCGCTGCCCGAGCTTACGCGCCTGTGCCGGGAGCTGATGGGCTCGGACAAGTCGGCCATCGAGGCCCGGGCCAAGGAAGTGAAGGCGGTGCACGACGCCGCCCGCGCCCGCTGGCAGGAGGAGGCGCGGCAGACCCTTACCCGGAACGAGATCACCACGGCTTGTCTCGGCTACGAGCTGGGCGAGGCGATCAAGCGCGAGGACTGGGTGCTGGCCAACGGCAGCGCCAACGGCTGGGCGCGGAAGCTGTGGGACTGGACCAAGCCGGGACAGTACCTGGGGCGGAGCGGCGGCGCCGGCGTGGGCTACGGCATGAGCGCGGCCATAGGCGTGGCGCTGGGCCACATGGGAACGGACAAGTTCTGCGTCGACATCCAGTCGGACGGCGACCTCTTGATGACCTCCAGCGCGCTCTGGACCGCGGCGCACCACAAGATCCCGCTGCTGATCGTCATCCACAACAACCAGTCCTTCTACAACTCCGAAGAGCACGGCATCAAGCTGGCCGAGTTCCGCAACCGCCCCGTGGAGAACGCCGGCATCGGCACCCACGTGAGCGATCCGCTGGTGGATTACGCCAAGATGGCCGAGTGTTTCGGGGTGTGGGGCGAGGGTCCCATCACCACGCCGGCGGGGCTGGGGCCCGCGCTGGAGCGCGCCTGCAAAGTGGTCAAGGAGCAGCGGCTTCCGGCCGTGGTGGACGTGGTTTCCGAGCCGCGGTGACGACGGCGGGAGAGACACGACGGAGAGAGGCCGCCGCGTCTTCGCCCGGGAAGGGGACATGGACGAGAGCGAGCAGTACAGGGCCTTTGCTGAGGCGGTTTCCGGGCCGGAAATGGACCTCGCGCGGGTGACCCTTACCATTGCCTTGCCCGAGTATCCGGAACTCGACGTCGGGCGATACCTGACTCGCCTGGACGAGCTGGCCGAGAGAGTGGGAGAGGCGGCCGGGGCCGCGGAAGACGCCTACCGGCGCCTGGCGTGTCTGGAATACGTGCTATTCAAGCAGCAGGGCTTCAAGGGGAACGCCGAGGACTACTACGACCCCGAAAACAGCTTCTTCAATAGGGTCGTGGACCGCAAGACGGGCATACCCATCACCCTGTCGGTTCTCTACATGGAGGTGGCCCGGAGGGTCGGCCTGGAGGTCCGGGGCGTGGGTTTCCCCGGCCATTTCCTAGTGAAGACGGTGTGCGACGGCGAGGAGGTCTTCGTCGATCCCTTCCATGGCGGCAGCATCCTGTCGCCCGGGGATCTCCAGGGGTTGCTGGACAAGATGTACGGCGGGAGGCTCGAGGTTCAGCCGGAGTTCCTGTCAGCCGTGTCCAGCGGACAGATCGTCCAGCGCATGCTGAACAACATCAAGCTGATCTACGCCAACCGGCAGGACCTGAAACGGTGCCTGCGCGCGGTGGAGCAGCTCGTGATCCTGAATCCGGACGACCCCGAGCAGGTGCGGGACCGTGGGCTCCTGCGGCTGCGGTTGGCGGACGGCGCGGGGGCGTTGACGGATCTGGAAAGGTATCTGGAGTTGGCGCCGGATTCCGATGGCGCCGCGACGGTGCGCGAGCAGATCGAGAGAATCCGGAAGCACTGAGGGCGGGCAGGTTCAAACTCCTGAATGGCCGTTTCCGAAAACCAGAAGCCGGCTCGGCGCAAGCCATCACCGCTTTTCCACACCCACATCATTGTCGACTGGTCGGCACGATCCATGCCGAGTCCCGCGAGGCGCGCCAAGGACGCAATCTGGTGGGCTGTCGCCCGCATCAACGGCGGTAGCGTTACAGTATATGAACCCGAGTACGCCCGTACCCGCCACTATGCCTTGCAACGCCTCGTCCGCTTGATGACGGAGGAACTCAACTCCGGTCGGCGTGTGCTGATGGGATTTGATTTCCCTTTTGGCTATCCGATAGGCGTAGCCGCGCATCTGACTGGCAAGGCATGTGCCTTGACCCTTTGGGATTGGCTGGCTGCGCGCGTAAAGGACAAACCCGACAACAAGAACAATCGCTACGACGTTGCGGCCGAGATCAACGAAGCCTATCCGGGTTGCGGCCCGTGCTGGGGTCGCCCTGATAACTGGACCTATCCGACCATCCCGACCAAGAAATCGGAGCGTACCGAACAGGGATGCCACCCGCCGGAACGTCGCATCGCCGATCGATGCGCCAAGGGCGCGAAGACCGTTTGGCAATTGGCCTACAGCGGCTCTGTTGGCTCCCAGGTTCTACTCGGTTTGCCAGCTCTGAAGCGTCTAATCGCGGACTCAACCATTGCGGGTCGCGTGGCAGTCTGGCCTTTTCAAACGGGTCTCCGAGCGCCGGAGTCGCAGGCCGTGATTGCCGAGGTATATCCCTCATTGCTCAAGGAGCAGATCGGCGAGCGCAGGCGCGAACGTGAGATCCTCGATTGTGCCCAGGTGCGGGCAAACGCAGAGGCCTTTGCGCGCCTGGATGCGGACGGGGGCCTTGAGACGCTCTTCGGCGGCGCCTCATGGCTCACCCCGATTCAACGTGACGTCATCGAGACGGAGGAGGCGTGTATCCTCGGCCTTGGTTACGAAGAGGCGCTCAAGGGCGCGTTGCTTACCGGAAAGTCCTGACGTACGCTCGCAGAAGCCGCTCCACGCCGCGCACCTCGCAACCAAGGACTTGATCGCAGAGTGAAGTCATGTGGGACGGAGCGTCCGTAGAAGTTCGTTTGCTCTACGTTCCAGTAAGCCGGGGCGGTAAGTTTCGTAGAGGTCGAGAATGTCGGAACCGAGCTCTTCCTGTATCCAGAAGAGATCGTGGATTTCGTTCGGAGACAGAGTCCTGGGCTGAAAGCGAATCTCCTTGGCTTGCGCGTCGTATCGCCATTTATCCTGCAACGGCACCACGGCACGTTCTGCCAGACGAATCGTATCCTGAAGTAAGGTCTCCCGTAGATGCATGTCAGCACTCGGCTGAGAGGCGGTCCGAAGCACGACAGGGAGTGGCAAGAGACTGGGTTCAGTGAGAACCAGCCCGAGACTCACGCAGAATGCCCGAACACTGTCCGAAACAGGAGTAGCCGAGGCGAGGACTCGCCACCAATGCTCTTTGCTGAACCGGCCGGGCTCCGCGCAAAAGAAGTCCAGGGTCTTCTCGTGGAACAACGCTGCATCAGCTTTGGTTACGCCCAAGGTCTGTGATTTGCATTCTACGACCAATAGAGTGTCGCCGCCTGCGGCACATGCGTCAAGTTCCTGTGCTACCCCGGACGCCGCCCGAACGCCGAAAAGGGTCGTCGAGCCAGCACGTTGGCGGTTGGGCAATCCAGGGCGCCGTAACAGGTCGCCGATGGCTTGCTCCCAGGCTCGCCCGCCCACTGGTGACATGCAGGTGTCGAGCGTGTAGTGGGCCAGAAGCCAGCAGTCCAGCGAAAACTCGGCTAGGAGTTCGAGATCGTGCGGCATGACCTCGTTATCGGGTGCCGAGGAGGAGATCGTCGATATCGCTTTCCTCAGGGCCGCCGCCGTCGTGGCTTCCGGGTTCGGGGTTAGAAGTGTCGGCACCCGCGAAGAACTTGGACGCAAATTCGCCAGTTATGCGTGGCGCGCCCTGTCCAGCGGCGAAGTCAAGCAGTTCTCTTGCACGGTTCAACAGTATTCCCACCCGACCCTCGGAGACCTCCCTGAGGACAGTGATCGCTCCGGCGTCGAAGGGAAGCAGATCGTCTTCAACTTGGCCCTCGCGTTGTTCCTCCAGGTACACGCGTAGCAGGTCCGACACCTGAGTGTCGTCCTTGAGCCCACGGAGCACCACAACAGATGCAACGTTACTGGGCGAGGTCTCGAATGGCGGTAGTCGATTCTCCACCCAGAATCGTTCAAGGACCTGTGCTGCACGGTGGTGGAACGTGAAAATGAAATGGACTCTGTTGGCATAGGGAGGGCCTTCCAGCATGTCGCGGATGCGCCCGATCTCCCGAGAGCGTTTTGCAGCAGTGATGGTGCGAGTGGTTGCAAGATCTTCCAACTGGTCGATCATGAGGTGCAGGTGATCGATACCGGCTGCAGCAAGGGCAGCAAGAGCGAAGTCGAGATAGTGGAGTCCGTTGCGAAGACGGGCGGTCGCGGACACCGTCCCCAAGACAACCTTCACCCCTTGAGATCCGTCGTTTGCAAAGGCACTTACCACTTCGGGCCGCAACGGCGCCGCAGTGCCGCAGATCTTGAGCCATGTATCGGTAACGTGACCGGAAAGACGGGCGGGGTCAGCGGTGCCTAGGTCTTCCACAATACGCGCCCTGGCTTGGTCGAGTACCGAAGCCCCCTCGGTCGTCGGTTGGGTGAGGTCGAGAACCGCGTTAAAGAGCACGGGGTAAAGCCCGGATGCGTTGAGGTTGTTCAGATTGGAGAAGGCGGCCACTATGGGTACCTGTTTGTCTGTGCGGATGCCCGCCTTCGTGAGGGTGTCGACACCCAGGTCGTGGTTGATCTCCTTGGTTATCTCACGCATCAAGGTCGTTTTGCCGAAACCGGTGTCCGCGTGAGCGCCTTGGGACCAGAGGAACCCGATGTTTACGTTGCCGCGAACGGAGCCGCGGACGAGTTTCCGACGGAACTCCTGGGCCTCCTCGCCGAACACGGTCGGGGAATAGGGGGCGTCTTGGGTGTGGATGGCCGACGCCGGAAATGGATTGCCTTCCAGATTCCACGCTTCTTCCATGTGGTCGAGTGCGTCAACTGCCATGATGGTCTCCTTTCAGATGTTTGGGGACTGGATTGTGATCTCGTATCGTCGATTGCCGCCGCGTCGATAGACGGGCTCCGATTCCGGCTGTCGTGTAGTCCCAAGGTGAAGCCAGAGTTGGACGTGTGGGATGGAGCCAGATGCCAGTCGCTCGATGACTAGGTCGACGAGGGCGCGTGTGACCTGACACTCGAAAGCGGCTTGTGCGCGGACACGGTAGATCGGAAGATATGGGGCTCTAAGGCTGCTCTCTTCTGTGCCCGCCTGGGTACTGTAGGCGGCAACGACTGCATCGGCTACTGGGCGCTCGTAGTCCCGGAGTGTCCTGCGCTGGATGCGGACATAGCCGTTGTCGCTGACGTCGGCGGCAAGCCAGATGACGTTCTGCCCCGTGAAGGCGGGAACGTACCGCGATTCGTCCAACAGCATCAGTTGCGAACCCCACTTCTTCATGACCTTCAAGTCGATAGCACCGACTGAAAGGCCACGGAGGCGGAGAGCGGTTTCAATGTAGGCGTCATTAAGGGTCTCAGCCATTTGCTTACTCGTCGGGAGTCGTTCCGGCGCCCGCCCAAACCGCTGTCGCACCACGGCTACGATGGTTTCGCGGATGCGAGCCTTGTTGTCGCCGGATGTCGTCTGGCGGGAAACTCGTTGGTTTGCGATCTCCACCCAATGCTCGGTGTCCTTGCCCGCGCGGCGAGATTCCTCGACTTCGCCTTCAGTGACCTCCGGGCAACCAATCGGGCCGTCTTGCAACGTGTCGATGAACGCACGGAAGTAACGATGGTTTTCGTAGACGGTAACAGCCAACCGGTCGCAGAAAGCCGCCATGTTTGAATCGGCTTCCTCAGCGGCTTGAAGCCCGAGTTGAGTGAGGGTGTACGGACGGTGCCGATGCGCATCCACGTACCGGCGTGACGAGGGAAGCTGTTGGCGCTCGACGAATCCAAGGCGCATGGCCTCATCCAGTACGTCACGTGTTGGCGACCAATATTGGTCCCGATCTCCCACGCGACTGGCGGTTCGCCGTCCCAGCCCTTGGGAATCCAGTCGGTCGACCGTTCCCGCATAACGCCGTCGAGCGTGCTCGAACGTTGAGCCGTTGCGCAGGCCCGTCAGCTGATCTCGCATGTGGGGAACAAGTTGCTGGAGCCGCGGGATGGTGTCTCGAACTTCTCGGGTCAGTGATCTCATGAGATCATTATACACCAATTCAGGTCTGTTGCAAGCCAGGACTGAGTGATGCTAGTATGATGACAGCAGTGCCATGACCTCATCTTGAGCCAGAATGCGCGTGTGACCTGCCGATGAGAGAGAACTACGCGAAAAGGAGGTGCTGGAAGTGCCTATATGGAAATTCTTTTGCAGTGAAAACCGCCATCCCGGCTTGTGGCAGGGCTGGTTGGAAAACCACTGCGTAGCCGTTGGATGGCCTCCGGGTCAGGGATTCCCGTTGGAGGGACCTGCAGTGAGCACATCCTGGCAACGTGCGCGGGATTGTCTGACAGCGATTGAAGTGGGTCACCACATCGTCGTTCATTTGCCGGGGAGGCGTTTTGGCCGCGTTGGCGAGGTCGCAGGCACAGCGATCGGAGACGGCGACTGGGAGCCGCTCGTTCCCCCGGCAGATGCCCATCCCCATGGCGAGTTGGGTCGTCGGGTCTTCGTCGAATGGGATAACGCTGGTCCCGTTAACGGGGATTGGGTGGTTCAGGTTCCGCAGCAGATAAGGTTTCCCACCCGGGATGCGGTCAGGAGGATAAGGACGCTTACTTGGCCCGAAATCGTCCAAGTGATGAATGACCAGGGAAATTGGGTGGGGTTGTAGAGAAGGTATTTCGAGGACGGCTTTTTCGTTGGAGCCCTCAAAGTAGCCGCCACGCCTACATGCTCGCAAAGAGCGCGGCGAGGGCGTTAAGGAAGCCAGCAATCAGCCGGGGGTCTACGTCTACTGGAACGCCTTGACGTACGCCCGCTGCACCCGTTCCACGCGGCTGGTGTAAAGCAGGCCGATGCGGGCGAACGCTTCCAGGGCGGCGCCGTCTCCCTGGTCCATGGGGAAGTGGACCACCTTGCGGAACCGCTTGATCTCCTTCTGGGACTCCTCGGTCAGGTGCTCCACCGCCTGCTGCAGCTCCTCGCGGCCCTTCAGCACCTTGTTGAGGATGGGAAGCACCAGCACGTCGGCCCTGTCCTGGATGCGTGATAGGGCCGCGCTCGCCACCGGCACGACGTCGATGCCGAGGTCGGACAGGAAGTTGCTCAAACGCTGCCCCACCTGGTCCTTCAGGAACGCTTCCGGCACCGCCACGGCGTTGCGCAGACGCCGCCGCATCCACCGTAGCGGCGTGGCGCCGGGGTAGACCTCGCGTCTCAGCTTTCTCAGGTACTCCTTGCTCAGTTCGCCCCAGGTCTGCTCCACCTCAGCGCTCTCCACGAAAGGCGCGCTGGCCACGGTCTCGGGGTCTCCGTGGGTCTTGTCCACATAGTCGTGGAAGTGCTTCTCGGAGATCATGTAGCTGATGGCGTAGTCCAGCTTCTCGAAGTTGGGGCGGGGCCACATGACCTGCCGCAGGGTCCTGAGGAAGAAACGCCGCCGGGCGCGGTCGGTGGTGAAGACGTAGTGCCGGATCGCCTTGGCCACGATGCCAAGGATTTCGCGGTCCACTTTTCCGCGGCCGCGGCGAGTATATTCGGGCCGGAACGCCTGAACCCCGGTGGCCAGCCGCGCGCCGTAGTTCTCGTACTTGTAGAGGCTGCGGATCAGCCAGTTGTAGCCCTGCTGCACCTCCTCGATGCTCATCAGCTTGGGGACGAAGTTCAGGTCCGCCGAGCCGTGTCCCATCATCTGCGCGGAGTCGTAGGGGATCAGCCGGCCTTCCTTTTCCATGCGCTCGTAGAGGGGCGTCTTCTCGATGGCCGTCAGTACGCCGCTGGTGGTGAAGGCGATGCCGGCCTCCTGCAGGAACTCGAACTGCTCCCGGAAGATGTCCTTGTCGTCGTTGTCGAAGCCGACGATCATGCCCGCCAGGATCGCCATGTTGTGGGACTGGATCTTGCGGATGCTCTCCATAAGCGGGCTGGTGGTGTTCTGCCGCTTCTGGGTCTCGGTGAGGCTCGCCACCCGCGGCGACTCGATGCCCAGGAACATGCTGGTGAAGTTGGCGTCGTGCAGCAACTGCAGGAGCCTGGGCTTCTCCGCGACGTTGATGGTCATCTCCCCGGAGAAGTTGATGGGGTACTTGTTGGCGCGCCCGAACTCCGCCACTGCGGTCAGCAACTCCTCGGCGTAGCGCATGTTGCCGATGAGGTTGGCGTCGGAGAAGCTGATGTGGATTCCGCCGACGGACCGTACGGCTTCGATCTCCTCGATCACGTGGTCCACGCTCTTGGTCCGCGGCACCCGCCCGTCGGTGATGATGATGTCGCAGAACTCGCACTTGAAAGGGCAGCCCCGGGTGGTCTGCAGGAAGTAGTAAAGGTAGTCGTCCCGGGAGGCCAGATCCACCCGCGGCACCGGCGAGAGCGTGATGTCGACGTTGCCTTCCTGCTTGTAGAGGGTCTTGTGACTGCCGGACCGGAGGTCGTCGCAGAACTGCGGCCAGGTGATTTCGACCTCGCCGTCGAAGACCACGTCGAACTGCCCGTCGGTGAAGCGCTCGGGACACAGCGAGGGGTACGGTCCTCCCACCACCACCATCTTGCCGCGCTTGCGGAACGCCTCTGCGATGTGCAGCGCGCGGTTATACTGGATGTTCCAGCAGGCGATCGCCACCACGTCGGCGTCGGTGTCGAACTTGAGCGGCCTGACGTTCTCGTCCTGCAACTCGACGTCGAAGTCCGGCGGCGTCAACGCGGCCACGGTCAGGAGGCCCAGGGGCGTCTGCGCGCATCGCTGCGGCAGGATGTCGGTAATGCCGGTGAGGCGCCACAGCGAGTTCGGGAAACGCGGGTTGATGAACAGGATCTTCATGGCGTGCAACTCCTCATCGAGTCGGTTCCCCGATGCGCCCCGTGGGTTTCCTTTTTGTTACTGGGATGGTTTAGTGATAACCTACCGGAGTAGGCCACCAATACCGACAATAGACCGTATTCTCGCCACGTTAGCAGCCGCCCGATGGCGATGTCAAGATGGTTTTACCCGATTCCCGCTGAACGCCGTCGATACCCATGATTCAGCTCCACAAGGTCTCCAGGGTCTACCCGCCGGACTATACCGGGGTCAAGGAGATCACGTTCCAGGTGGAGGATGGCGAGTTCCTGTTTCTGTGCGGCCCGAGCGGCGCCGGCAAGACCACCTTGTTGCGGCTGCTGTTCCGGGCGGAGCAGCCCACCGAAGGCCAGATCGTCGTAAGCGGGCGCAATATCACCCGCTTGAAGGGCCAGGCCCTGGCGGCGTTCCGGCGGAGCCTGGGCCTGGTCTTTCAGGACTTCAAGCTGATCCCCCGCATCAGCGCGCTGGAAAACGTCGCCTTGGCCGCGGACGTGACCGGTGTGTCCTGGCGCGAGGGCCGGCGCAAGGCCTTTCGGTTGCTGGCCGAGCTCGGCCTGAAGGACAAGTACGCCGTCCTGCCGCCGGCCCTTTCCGGCGGGGAGCAGCAACGGGTGGCCATCGCCCGGGCCCTGGTCAACGATCCGGAACTGGTGCTGGCGGACGAGCCCACGGGCAATCTCGATCCGGAACTTGCCGAGGAGACCATGCGGCTGTTCGCGCGGATCCACCGGCAGGGCACCACCGTGCTCGTCGCTACACACGATCACCGCTTCCTGCGGAGTTTCGACGGGCGCGTCCTGATGATGCGCCAGGGACGTCTGGCCGGTATTCACGATACGGTCCGGACGGCTACCGCGCCGTGAGATCGGCCTACTTCCTGTTCGTGGCCGGAAGGGTCGCCGGGAGCCTTCGGGAGCTCATCTGGACCCACCTGCTGACGGCCGGAATCATGGCCATGACACTTTCCGTATTCGGCGGATTCCTGATCATCCAGGCGAACGTCGGCCGGCTGGTCAAGGGTTGGAGCGAAGAGGTCCAGGTGTTCGCCTACCTGAAGGACGGCGTTGACGCGGCGGCGGCGGAAGCCCTGCGCGCGCGGGTGGCCTCCTACCCCGAGGTTCGCGCGGTGAGCTACGTCTCCCGGGAAAGCGCATGGGATGCGTTCAAGCAAAGCCTGGGATCGCAGTCCGGGATACTCGAAGGTCTCAAGACCGACACGCTGCCGGCTTCCCTGGACGTCGAGTTGCGGTCGGCCTACCGGTCACGCGACGCGGTGACGAGCCTGGCGCGACGCCTCACGGCCCTCGATGGGGTCCAGGAGGTGGAGTATCCCGAGACCTGGCTCGAGAAGGTGCGGCTCCTGATGGCCGGGATCGAATGGCTGAAATGGGCGCTCGGGGGTTTTCTCTTTCTGGTGGCGTTCCTGATCGTCGGGAGCACCATCAAGCTCGCCATCGTCGCCCGGCAGGACGAGATCGAGATCATGCAACTCGTAGGGGCGGCGGACGGCCTGATCAAGGCCCCCTTCGTCATCGAGGGGATGATTCAGGGGCTGGCGGGGGCCGCTCTCGCCCTGGGTTTGCTGCGGGCGTCGTTCTCGCTGCTGACCGCGGAACTGCTGGCTCCGTTCGGGTCCCTCGTAGCCGTCGAGGAGTTTGTCTTTCTCGACGCTCCGCGGTGCGTGCTGCTGGTGGCGATGGGATGGCTCCTGGGCACGGCCGGCAGCATGCTGTCCGTGAAGAGGTTCCTGGCGTAATACCGTGCACACCCTGCAAGCCATGGGCCGCGTTTCGGTGACGGCCGGTCTCTGCCTGGCCCTGGTGGGCACGGCCCCGTCCGGAGCCGGGGCGGCCGACGACCTCGCGGATCTCCAGCAGCGCATCCGCCGCGGGAAGGCCGACCTCGAAAGGATCCGGCAGGGCGAGTCATCCGTGCTGGGGGTGCTGGACGAGATCGAGGGCTCCCTGGACCGCAAGCGCCGGAAGCTGGAGACCTTGAACTCGCGGCTGCAGGAACGCCAACGCGACCTCGATGAGGCCACATTGGCGGCGCACGCGGCGTCGGAGGCTTTCGACGACGGCCGCAACGCCTTGGCCGGGCGGGTGCGGGCACTCTACAAGTGGCAACGGGCCGGCACGCCCTTCGTGCTTCTCAACGGCGAGTTCTCGGCGGCCGAGCTGATGCGCCGGAAGCGGCATCTGGACACCTTGCTGGCCCGGGACCGCAACCTCATTCGGACTCTATCGCGGAATGTGCGCCGGAGCCGCAGCCTTCGACTGGCGGTCGAAGCCCGGCGGCGGGAGCTGGCGGAGGAGCGCGACGCCGTTGCCGCGCTGCGGGACGATCTGACCGAGGAGCGCGCCCGCAGACGGGACACCCTCGACAGCCTGCGGCGCGAGCGCACCCTCCGGGAAAGGGCGCTGGGGGAGCTGGAGGAGGCCGCCCGCCGTCTCCAGGGCATCATCGACCTTTCCGAGAAGAGCCGCCGGCCGGCTCCGGAAGGGGTGTCGGGCCTCGCGGCGGCCAGCCTGGAGCTTCCGGTGGAGGGACGGATCGTCAGCGGATTCGGCGTCCACAAGCATCCGGATCTGAACGTGGACGTCCACCGTCCGGGGATCGACATTGTCGCGCCCGTGGGCGCCGAGATCCGGGCGGTGGAAGGGGGTAGCGTCCTGTACGCGGATCGATTGTCGGGTTACGGTAACATGCTCATCATCGACCACGGCCGGCGTTACTACACGGTGTACGGGCATCTGTCGAAGCTCGACAAGGCGGTAGGCGACCGGGTGGAGCGCGGGGAACGGATCGCCCGGGTCGGCGGAGACGGGCCGTCCGGACGGTCGCGTCTCTACTTCGAGGTCAGGAAAAACGGCAAGCCGGTCGATCCCATCCCCTGGTTCCGCCGCGCTGTGCGTTAACCGCCGGTTTGCGGTGGTGGTTCCCGAGCACTAGAATCAACCCGAGGAGACCATGCGATGAAACTGTGGAATCGGAAGAGCCGCGTGTTCGGCTGTTTTCTCGCCTTGGGCTGGGTATTGTTTCTTGCCGGTCTGCTGGTGCCCCGGGTCGCCGCGGTGGGTCCCGACGGGTACCGGAGCCTCGAGACCTTCGCGAACGTCCTCGCCATTGTCCGGAGGAACTACGTCAAGGAAGTGGAGACCGAGAAACTCGTCACCGGGGCCATCGAGGGGATGCTGAGCTCGCTGGATCCCCACAGCTCCTATCTGACCGAGGACGAGTACCGGGATCTCCAGACCGAAACCGAAGGGCGTTTCGGCGGACTGGGGCTGGAGATTACCGTGCGCAACGGGCTCCTGACGGTGATCTCGCCCATCGAGGACACCCCGGCCGCGCGCGCCGGAGTACAGCCGGGCGATCAGATCGTCGGAATCGACGACCAATCGACCGAAGACATGGGACTTGGCGAAGCCGTCAAGCGGCTTCGGGGAGCCCGGGGTTCCAGCGTCACCATCTCGGTCCGGCGCAAGGGTCACGACAAGCTCCTGAAGTTCACCATCGTACGGGACGTGATCGAGATAAACAGCGTGCGGGCGTACGTCCTGGAGGACGGTTTCCTCTACGCGCGCATCGCCCAGTTCCAGGATCGCACGAGCGAGAACCTCAGGACCGCGCTGGCGAAGAAACAGCCTGAGGGCGAATCCGTCAAGGGGCTCGTTCTCGACCTGCGAAACAATCCAGGCGGCCTTCTGAGCCAGGCCGTGGCGGTCTCGGACCTGTTTCTCGAATCCGGTTTGATCGTGTACACGGACGGGCGTCTCAGTCAGCAGAAGCAGAAGTTCTCCGCGAGTCCCAAAAACTCGCGCACGGGTTTCCCGATGGTGGTGTTGGTGAACGACGGCAGCGCCAGCGCCTCGGAGATCGTCGCCGGGGCCCTGCAGGATCACAAGAGGGCGTTGATCCTGGGAACCAAGACCTTCGGCAAGGGATCGGTGCAGACCATCCTGCCGTTGGACGGTCGTTCGGCGCTGCGCCTGACCACTGCGGAATACTTCACGCCCAACGGCCGCTCGATACACGAATCCGGCATCCGGCCCGACATCGTCATGGAGCGGACCGCCCCGCCCCCGCCGGCTGCCAGGGCAGAGGAGACAGCCGCCAAAGGTTCCGAGGCCGGCGTCCCGGACAACCCCCCGGAACCGGGCTCCGATCTCCGGGACAGCATCGTGCAACGGGTGAAGGACGACCCTCAGGTGGCACGGGCGCTGGAGCTGCTCAAGGGTTGGGAGATGTTCCGCGGGCTCGCCGGATCGGGCAAGGCCTCCTGACGCGGTCGGGCGCTATGTCCCGTCCCTTCTCCCCGCTCCCTGATTCGCAGGCGCCGGCGGTCCTCACGGTCAGCGAGCTCAACGAGATCATCAGAAACCGCCTGGAGACCGGCATCGACGCCCTGTGGGTGACCGGTGAACTCTCCAACGTGCGGTTCCCCCCATCGGGACACGTTTATTTCACCCTCAAGGACCGGCAGTCGCAGATCTCCGCCGTGTTGTTCCGCCGCCACGCCGAAAGCCTGCGCTTTCGCCTGGAGGACGGCATGGAGGTCGTGTGCTCCGGGCGCGTGAGCCTGTACACGGTGCGGGGCGCCCTCCAGTTTTACGCGGTCGAGGTCGAGGCCCGCGGCAAGGGCGCGTTGGCCGTCGCCTTCGAGCAGTTGAAGCAGCGGCTGTCGGGGGAAGGATTGTTCGATGCCGAGCGCAAGAAACCGCTGCCGTTTCTGCCCCGGACCGTAGGCATTGTCACGTCGCTCCACGGCGCGGCCGTGCGCGACATGCTGAGCATCATCGGCGAGCGTTTCCCCGACCGCCGGGTGGTGATCCGGCCGGTGCGGGTGCAGGGCGACGGCGCCGCCGAGGAAATCGCGGCGGGGATCCGCGAGCTCGACGCAACCGGCGCGGTGGACGTCATGATCGTCGGCCGGGGCGGCGGCTCGCTGGAGGATCTCTGGGCCTTCAACGAGGAGGTGGTCGCCCGGGCCATTGCCTCGGCGCGGGTCCCCGTGGTGTCCGCCGTCGGGCACGAGATCGACGTGACCATCGCCGACTTCGTGGCCGATCAGCGCGCCGCCACTCCCACGGCCGCGGCCGAGATGGTCGTCCCCATCGGGCGGGAGCTGGCGTATCAGGTGGCGGCGCTCGCGCGCCGTCTGCGGCGCGGCACGGAGAGCCGGCTGGAGCGACGGCGGGAGAACCTGCGGCATTGGGTCCGCCGGCTCGCCGACCCCGGCCAGCGTCTTCGCCAGGGACAGATGCGTCTCGACGATCTCTCGCTGCGCCTGTGGCGCCGGCAGGAGGACGGGGTGTCGCGGCTCAGGGAGCGCCTGGGCCATCTCGCCGGACGTCTGGGCGCGGTGGATCCGCTGGCGGTCTTGAGGCGCGGTTACAGCATCGTGTATCGCGTCTCCGACGGCAGTATCGTGAAGGATGCTTCGTCGCTTAAAAAAGGCCATCGCGTGCGGGTGGACTTCGCCGCCGGACGGGCGATCTGTCAGGTGGAGGAGGTGGAGGAGTAGACCGCCGGAGCGCGGGCCCGGAAAGAACCAGTGTCGTGTCCCGTAAACTCCTGCGACAAGTTGCGCAGGAATTTGCGAGACACGACACACCAGGGGGGCAGGATGTCTCAGGAGGACAAGGGGCAGGACGACAGGAGCTTCGAGGAGTGTCTCGAAGCCCTCGAGAAGGTGGTGGAACGCATTGAAGGCGGAGAGCTGAATCTGGAGGAGTCGCTGGCGACCTTCGAGGAGGGGGTGCGGCTGGTCCAGTCCTGCAACCGCAAGCTCGGCGACGTCGAGCGGCGCATCGAGGTGCTGACGAAGGACTCGGAGGGGCGGGCGCAGTTGCGGGATCTGGTGGAGGAGGAAACCTCGGATTGACGCGAACGGCGGGCACGGACGGGCAAACGTCAACGCCCGCACGAGGAGCGAGAGGCTGGTGACGCGAAACACGCCGGGAAAGGAACGTCTGGACCGGGTTCTGCTGGAGTCGTCGCTGGTCACGAGCCGCGAGGAGGCCCAGCGGTATATCCTGGCCGGCGCCGTTCTGGTTGACGACCGGCCCGTAACCAAGGCGGGGGCCCTCGTCAGGCGCGATTCGCGGGTGCGGGTCAAGACCACCTCCCGTTACGTCAGCCGCGGCGGAGAAAAGCTCGAAGCGGCCCTCGAACACTTCGGGGTCGAACCGCGGGGACGGACGGCGCTCGACGTGGGCGCCTCCACGGGAGGGTTTACCGACTGCCTTCTGGCCCGCGGCGCGGCTCGGGTCCACGCGGTGGACGTGGGCTACGGCCAGCTTGACTGGAAGCTCCGACAGGATCCGCGGGTGGAGGTGTTGGAGCGTACCAACATCCGTTACCTCGACCCCGACGCTCTTCGGGAGAGGCCGGATCTGGCGGTGGTGGACGTTTCCTTCATATCGCTGCGGCTGGTGCTGCCGCGGGTATGCAGCCTCCTGTCCCGGCCCGGCGAGATCGTGGCCCTCATCAAGCCGCAGTTCGAGGTCGGCAAGGGCAAGGTGGGCAAGGGCGGAGTGGTGCGCTCGGAGGATGAGCACCGCCGTGTCATCGCCGAGATCGAGGAAGCGGTGGACGCGTTGGGCCTCGAGCGCCGCCCGGTTTTCCAGTCGCCGCTGCTCGGACCCAAGGGGAACAAGGAGTTCTTCATCCATTGTATCTCCGGTATTTTCGGGCCTTCTGGGGGGTGATCCAAAAGCGGTTGCCGGGGTTGACTTGGATGACTGATTGGCTATAGTTCGACTGACTCAAGGAGAGAGCACATCGTATGACAGGGGTTCGAATCAAGGACAACGAGTCCATCGAGAGCGCCATCCGGCGTTTCAAGAAGCAGTGCGAGAAAGCCGGAATCCTGGCGGAACTGCGCAAGCGGGAACACTACGAGAAGCCGAGCGTCAAGCGGAAGAGGAAGGCCATCGCAGCCAAAAAGCGTGCCATGAAGCGTGCCCGAAGTCACCAGTGGTACTAGCGCCCCGTGCGTGACGCGGGGCATGGGTTGCCCAACAGGCCATTGTGAACATCGTCGACGCAGTGTTGGCAGCAGTCCTTTGCGTGTTCGCCGCAAGGGGGTATGTCAAGGGGCTGTTCCGTGAGGTATTCGCCTTGCTGGGCCTTGCACTCGGCTTGATCGTGTCGTTCCAATACTACGCACCGCTTTCCCTCTGGTTTGATTCCTGGCCCTACTCGCCGCTCATCCTTCAAGGCATCGTCTTCGTCACCCTGTTCTTCCCGGTTTTCATCGCGTTGAACTGGATGGGGTTTACGCTCCACAGGTCGGCAAACCGCCTGTTCCTCAGCGGATTCGACCGGCTCGGAGGTCTGTTTGCAGGCGGCTCCAAGGGCGCCCTGCTTCTCGGCGTCGGGCTTTTTCTCTCCGTCTCCCAGGCATGGTTTCCGCAGAGTCTTCAGCAGCAGTTCGGCAAGGCGACCCTGGCCCCTCCTCTCGTCGGCTTCGGGGCGTGGGTGGCGGCAAGGGCTGTCGCCGTTACGTCGCCTGATGCAACGGGACCGGGGTCGACGCCGGACCATCCGCAACGCGGCGCATGATCTCGATTCAGACCACTCAAGAGGTTCGCGCACGAGCCTCCATCGTGGAGGTTGTCTCCGACTACGTCACACTCAAGAAGGCCGGCCAGAACTACTCGGGACTGTGCCCCTTCCATTCCGAGAAGACCCCGTCCTTTTCCGTCAACGAGGAAAAGGGGGTCTTCTACTGCTTCGGCTGCCAGGCCGGCGGCGACGTCTTCAAGTTTCTCATGCTCTATGACGGGCTCACCTTCCCCGAGTCCATTGAGCGGCTGGCCGAACGTTACGGCATCGCCGTCGAGGTTTCCGAATCCGGCGGCAGCCGGCGCCGCGACCTGTTCCGGTTGAACGAGCAGGCGGCGGAGTTGTTCCATGCGCTCCTGTTGGACCCTTCCCGGGGCGCCGGTGCGCGCGCCTACCTGGCGGGTCGCGGCGTGGAGGAATCCCTGTGGCGGCGGTTCCGTCTCGGCGTCGCGCCGCGGGGCGATGCCCTGACCGGCCGCTTCCGGCGCGAGGGCGTGGCGATGGGAGATGCGATGGCGGCGGGTCTGGTGGCGGAAAAGGGGCCCGGCAACTACCGTGACCGCTTCTTCGACCGCGTCGTCTTTCCGATCTCCGAGCCGGGCGGCAAGATCATCGGCTTCGGCGGCCGGGTCATGGGCGAAGGCACCCCCAAGTACCTCAACTCGCCGGAGACGCCGCTCTTTCACAAGGGCGCCCAGGTCTACGGCCTGAGCCAGGCGCGCGACGGAATCCGCTCCAATGACCGCGTGGTGGTGGTCGAGGGCTACCTCGACGTGCTGGCGCTGGCGCAGTTCGGCGTGACCCACGTGGTGGCGACCCTGGGAACGGCCCTGACGGCCGATCATCTGCGGCTTCTGGGACGGTACACTCGCAACGTGACGGCGCTGTTCGACGGCGACGCCGCCGGGCGCAACGCCGCGGCCCGCAGCTTCGAGGTGTTCCAGCAGGCCGGGCTTTGGGGGCACGCGGCCTTTCTTCCCGAAGGCGCGGATCCGGACACGTTCGTCAGGAGCGAGGGAAGGGCGGCCCTGGAGCGCGTGCTGGACCGCGCGGCGCCCATCGTGGACTTCTATCTGAACTGGCTGCGGGAGCGCCACGGCAGCGACCTGGGTGGCAAGAGCCGGTTGGCGAGCGAGGTGAGTGGGATGCTCGCGAAGGTGACCAACCCCCTGGACCGCGAGTTGCTGGCGCGACGGTCGGCGGACCTGCTGGGCATTCGCGAGGAGTCGTTGCGGCGTCATGCCGCCGGCGCCGGGCCGTCCCGGGACGCGCGCGCGGACGCCGGCGGCCGGCAACGCGCGGATCGCGGGTCCCTGGGTGAAGACCGCGCGGAAGCCGTGCTGGTGGCCTTGATGCTGCGCTTCCCGTCAGTGGTGCCGGCCCTGCGGCAGGAGCCGATGGACCAGCTCGTGACCGAAAAGTGGCGCGAAGTGATCCGGCGGATCCTCGCGGCTCCCGAGACCGGCGGCGGGCCGGCGGTAGGCATGCTCACCGAGGGACTGCCCGCCGAGCTCGCGGCGGAGATCAGCGAGCTGGTGCTGTGGGGGCAGGAGATCGACGAGAGAGAGCGGGATCGAATGACCTCGGATTGTCTCTTTCACTTGCAGCGGCGGTACCTGAGACGGCTCGATCAGGAGCTGTGCAGGGCTATCCGTGTGGCGGAAGAGACCCGTGATGACGAGGCCAAGAAAGAGAGGATGCGGCAATGGCAGGAGGTCATGCAAAAGAAACTCCGCTTGGAACGCGCGAGGCCGAGTTTGTAGACACCAGGCCAGTCAGGACCGCCCGCGACGTATCCCGCACCCGCCTCATGAAGCGGGAGCAGGATGTCAAGCGGCTGATCGATCTCGGCAAGGAAAAGGGCTATGTGACGTACGATCAGGTCAGCGACATGCTGTCGCCCGAGGCGGTTTCGCCGGAGCAGCTCGATGACGTCATGTCCATTTTCGGCGAGATGGACATCGAGGTCGTGGACGCCAACCAGCGGGTGGCGTTGAGTGCGCAGGCGGAGGAAGGCGCCCCCGACGAGCCGGAGGACGGCGAGGTCGAGTTCGACGCGGAGGCGGACGTTGCCGGCAAGACCGGCGACCCGGTGCGCATGTACCTGCGCGAGATGGGCAACGTGTCGCTCCTGAGCCGGGACGGGGAGGTGGAGATCGCCAAGAAGATCGAGGAAGGCGAGGAGGTGGTGACCGACTGCGTGCTGTCGTGCTCGGTGGCCGTGCAGCACGTGCTCGAGCTCGGGGAGAGGCTCGAGCTCGGCGAGATCCGGGCCCACGAAGTGATCAATGGCGTGGACGCCGAGGGCGACTATGTCGAGGAAGAGGTGCACGAGCAGCGCCTCCTCGACCAGATCGGCAAGCTGCGGCGCGCGGTGCGCGAGCGCGACGGAATCGCGCAGAAGATTCGCAAGCGCGTCACCGCGGACGTGCGGTCGGGGCTGGAACGGCAGTTGAAACGCTGTCGCACGAAGATCGTCAAGCGCCTGAAGGAACTGGGGCTCAACCGGCTGCAGATCGACGCCGTGGCGGACAGGCTCAAGCGCGACCTGCGCCGCATCGAGGCCGCGAAGTCCAGGCTCGAGCGCTACGAGAGACAGACGGGCAAGACCGCCCAGGAAATCCTCGAGATGGCGCCCGGCAACGGCGGCAAGGAAACCTGGCAAAGGACGGTCGGCACCTTCCGGATGAGCCTCAAGTCCTTCCAGGACATGCAGGAAAACATCAGGAAGGCCAGGGAGGAGGTGCAGGGGACCGAGCAGCGCCTGGAGATGTCGGGCGACGAGATTCGGCAGCGGGTGCGGTCCATTCACCAGGGAGAGATACAGGCCGAACGGGCCAAGAAGCAGTTGATCGAGGCCAACCTTCGCCTGGTGGTGAGCATCGCCAAGAAGTACACCAACCGGGGCCTGCAGTTTCTCGACCTGATTCAGGAAGGCAACATCGGGCTGATGAAGGCGGTGGAGAAGTTCGAGTACCAGAGAGGTTACAAGTTTTCCACCTATGCCACCTGGTGGATCCGTCAGGCCATCACCCGGGCCATCGCCGATCAGGCGCGCACCATTCGCATCCCGGTGCACATGATCGAGACCATCAACAAGCTGATCCGGACCTCGCGCTATCTGGTCCAGGAGATCGGGCGCGAGCCTACGCCCGAGGAAATCGCCACGAAGATGGAGATCCCTCTGGACAAGGTCCGCAAGGTCTTGAAGATCGCCAAGGAGCCCATATCCCTCGAGACGCCCGTGGGAGAAGACGAAGACAGCCACCTGTGCGACTTCATCGAGGACAAGCGCTTGGCGACGCCGTCCGACGCGGTTTCCAATCTCAACCTCGAGGAACAGACCAAGAAGGTGCTGGCGACCCTGACGCCGCGCGAGGAGCAGGTCCTGCGGCTGCGGTTCGGTATCGGCGAGAAGTCCGATCACACGCTGGAGGAGGTGGGACAGAAGTTCTCCGTCACCCGCGAACGCATCCGCCAGATCGAGGCCAAAGCCTTGCGCAAGCTGCGCCATCCTAGTAGAAGCAAGAGACTCAAGAGTTTCATGGAAGGTTAGGAAAACCGCCTTGCCTTCCCCCATTTGGCGGGCTCCATCTCACCGGCCGCACACAACACTTCGGGCCCATAGCTCAGTTGGTTAGAGCCACCGGCTCATAACCGGTAGGTCCCTGGTTCGAATCCAGGTGGGCCCACCAATTCCCTCTCTCGTCAGCCGAACGCTCGGGATTGCCCCGTTTGACAGGCCGCACAGACGGTGCGACCATGCGTGTCGATCACCGCAAGCAAAGGAAGAAACATGAGCGAGAACTTCGAGGCCGGTATAGACAACTGCGTCGTGACCTGCGCCCGGGTCGAGCCGGGTCAGACTGTGTACGTCGTCACCCAAGAGGGCGCCGCCGACCCGACGGTGGTGGAGGCCCTGACCGCTTCCGCGCGGGACCGGGGCGCGGATGTCCGGGTGGTGTCGGGACCCGTCATCCCCAAGGACCGGCCGGACGAGATTCCGCCCGCGGTGCTGGACGCGTACGGGCGGGCGGACGTGCTGTTCGCACACTACCCGTCACTCAAGCGGGAGGCCCTGCACCCGCACTTTCCCGGAGAATCCCGGGTACGGGTGCCGAACCGCGCGCGGACCGTTTCACTCATGTCGTCGGAGTGGGCGGGTTTTCCCTACTCCGTGCAAAGGGCTCTCGCCACCACCCTCGATACCCTGTCGGCGCCCGGAAAGGCGTGGCGCATTACGAGTCCCAACGGTACGGATGTCAGGGGAACGTTCGGCTCGCGTGACAGCACCGTGGCCCAGGCCTATTTCGTCGAGGACGAAGGCGGCCGGGCCCGCCGCAACTTCCCCGGCGGCGTCCACAGCCCGGTGGTGGCGGTGGCTACGGAGGGAGTGATCGTGGCCGACCACATCGCGGGTTTCGGCGGCATGCCGGACCGCATGCGGCTGGAGTTGAAGGAGGGACGCGTAGTCTTGATCGAGGGCGGCGACCCGGAAGGCCCGATGCACGAAGCGCTGGGCGGTACGGACGGCTTCATCGACTCATGGCATGCCGGCGTCAACCCCAAGACCATCGTGCCGGTGGCCCGGGCCGACAATCCCGTGCAGTGGTACAGCTATTCCCATTGCAGCCCGATGATCGTGCACTTCCACGTGGGACGCTCGCACGCCCCCGTGGACGTCGCCTGTTTCGATCAGACCATCGAGATAGACGGCCGGACGGTCTACGAGGAGGGCAGGCTCGCCATCTGGGACGAACCCGACGTCGACAGCGCCGTCAACGCCTCCGGGATGGCCGATGCCATGACGGTGAATACGCCGATGACGCTGAGCTGACGCTTTCGCCGGTATATTCAGTCCGTTGGCCTCCGGCCCACGCTCCCTTTGGGAGAGGGTTGGGGTGAGGGGACTCGGCGCAAGCAACCGTCACGCCGTCCCCAGGTAGAGCTTCCTGGCGTTGTCACGTGTGATCTTGCGCACCACCGCCTCGTCCATGCCGGCCATGTCCTGCTCGACTGTCTGGTGCGACAGCGGCCACACCGAATCGCCGTGGGGATAGTCCGAGGCCCACAACACGGTGTCCGCGCCCAGCACGTCCAGCAGCCTCAACCCCACCGGATCCTCCTGAAACGTCGCGTACATCTGCCGCTGGTAGTATTCGGACGGTTTCATCTTCAGTGCGCCGGCGCCGGTGGGCCGCATGCGCGGGCGGATCTCATACTCCTGGTCCATCTTCTGGAGGATGTACGGGATCCAGCCCAGGGAACTCTCGCCGAGCACCGCCCGGAGCTTCGGGTGCCGTTCGAGAACGCCGGAGAGGACCAACGACGCCAGCACCTCGTCGAGTTGCGCTGCCACCACCGTGATCCGGATCAGGTCGACCCCGCGTCCCGGCGGGATGTTCGTTCGGCCGGTGCTCCAGAAGCCCGCGCCCTGGTGGAAAGAGATCGGCAACCCGGTGTCCTCGGCCGCGCTCCAAAGCGGTTCCCACGCCTCATCCCAAACCCGTCTGGCGGCATCGAAGGCCTGGAACTGCACCCCCTTGAGCCCTAGCCGCGCGCAGTGGTGCAGTTCCTCCACCGCCGCTTCCACTCCGTGGACCGGGAGGAAGCCCAAGCCGATCAGCCGTTCGGGGGAAGCGCTACAGAACTCCGCGATCCACTCGTTGTACGCCCGCAGGCTCACTGTGTTCAGCTCGGGTTCCTCCAACTGAAACCCCGAGATCAGCCCGCCGTACATCACCTGGCATTCGACCCCGTCGCGGTCCATGTCCTCGAGCCGGAGTTCCGGCGTCGTTGGCCGCCATCGGCCTGGTTCCTGGGTCACGGGAGCGGTGGATTTTCCAAACCGGATGCTGGTGTAGTTGTCGTATCGGTAACGGGCGCCGAAGAGCTCGCCGTCCGCCTCCCAGTGCCACTCCTCCGCGTTCTCGACAAGCCGCGGCACCCGGTCACGAAACTTCCGTGGCACCCGCCCGGTCCACAGGTCGCCCGGCAGGTAGGGAAGGTCCACGTGGTCGTCGGCGGAAAACATCTTCCAGTCGGGCATGGGCGCCTCCGTTCTTCCGGGCAACTCCCCAGGCTTCACCCAAGGCTCGTCAGGTTGCATCCTCGGCCTACGGTGTTCCGGGATGCCGTGTCAACCGATGGAACCGCGTTGCTCGAACGGTTCCCGGGTGGTAGCCTCGGCTCCCGGACAGGACGCAGGCGGATCGATCCGGCGCGCCGCGCACAACCAAGGGAGGCATGATGGTCATCGACATACACCGCCATTTCTGGCGCGGGATTCAGCGCTACTACGACGCGGACGCTTCCCCGGAAGCCCCGGCGCCCGCCAAGCCCGACTGGGAGGAGACCGCCCGGGAGCATGTCGCCGAGATGGAGGCCTCCGGTGTGGACGCGTCCGTGATGCTGATCGCCGACTATGGCGACCGCCTCGGCACTCCGTATTTCCCCATCGACCAGGAGAATTGGATCCTCGCCCAGGCCCGAGACCGTCACCCGGAGCGGATCATCGCCTTCTACGGCATCGATCCGCGGCGCCCGGGCGCGCCCGAAAAGTTCGAGCGGGCCATCGAGGAATGGGGAATGGCGGGCATCAAGCTGCACGCCACCGCCGGCTACTTCCCCCACGACCGGGTCTGCTACCC
>JAJDTQ010000211.1 GCA_022827045.1 Candidatus Binatia bacterium | reverse complement strand
AGGCCAAGAGCCGCATCCTCCTCCTGGACAGCTACTCCCTCGCGTTTCGCGCCTTTTTTGCCCTCCCGGAAACCTTGGTCACCAGCTCCGGGCAGGTGACCAACGCGGTTTCGGGCTTCACCTCGATGCTCATCAAGCTGGAGAGCGAGGAGCGGCCGGACGCGGTCATCGCGTGCATGGACAAGGGCGAGCCGCAGTTTCGCCTGGACCAGTACCCGGAGTACAAGGCGGGGCGGGGCGAGACCCCCGATACCCTTCGGCAGCAGATCCCCCTTATCCGCGCGGTGCTGGAGGCGCTGTGCGTCCCGGTGGTGGAGCTGGAGGGGTACGAGGCCGACGATCTGCTGGCCACGCTGGCCCGGCGCGGGCGCGAGGCCGGGCACCGCTTGATCATCGTCAGCGGCGACCGCGACTGCCTGCAGCTCGTGAACGACGACGTCACCGTGCTGATGAACCGCCGGGGCGTCACCGACATGATCCGCTACGATCCGGCAATGGTGGAGGAGCGCTACGGTGTCACGCCCGAGCGCTGGACGGACTTCGCCGCCCTCAAAGGCGAGCAGGCCGACAACCTTCCCGGCGTCCCCGGCGTGGGCGACAAGACCGCGGCCAGGCTGCTGGCGCAATACGGCAGCATCGAGGGCATCATCGAGCACGCCGCCGAGCTGACCCCGAAGATCCGCAAGGGCATCGAGGAGTGCGCCGACCAGGTGAAGCTCAACCGCAAGCTCGGGCGGCTGCTGGACGACGTGCCGCTGGAGACCGACGAGAGCCTGTTCGTGCGTCGGCCGTGGGACCCGGAGACGGTGCGCAAGCTGTTCACCTCGCTGGAGTTCCGGACGCTCTACCAGCGGCTCCTGGCGCTGGCGCCGGACGTGGAGCCGCCGGAGGAGGCGGTGATCCGGCCGTCGTCCATCTCCCGGTGGACCTCCGGCGCTGACGTGCCCGAGGGCGACGTGCTGGCGGTGGCCTGGGACGACGGCATGGCGGCGCTGTGCGCGCGGCCCGGCGAGGTGGGGGTGATGCCGCTGGACATGGCCGCGGGCCCAGGCGAGGTGCTGGCGGCCGCGGGCACCGCCAAGGTGGTGTACGAGGCCAAGCCGTTGTACGGCGCCATGATCGCCAGGGGCGCGGCGCTGCGCGGAGTGCGCTGCGACCTCAAGATCGCCGCCTACCTGCTGGACCCCGGCGCCAGCGGCGGCTACGCGCTCAAGGACATCGTGCGCCGCCACCTGGACGCGGAGCTGGACGGCGAGGGGGCGGAGGCCGAAGCCCCGAACGGCCCGGTCCAGGGCAACCTTCTCAACCCCGGCGACGAGGACCGGAAGGAGGCGGCGCGGCGGCGCCGGCTGGCGGCCGAGGCAGCGGCGGTGCAGGCGCTTGCGCCGGTGCTGGAGGCGCGCCTCAAGGAGACCGGGAGCTGGGAGCTGGCGCAGACGCTGGAGTTCCCGCTGACCGAAGTGCTGGCGCGCATGGAGCACGCCGGCATCCTGGTGGACGACGGCTATCTCGACGCGCTCAACCGGGAGCTGGGGGAGCGTATGGACTCGCTCCAGGCCAAGGTGCAGGAGCACGCCGGCGAGACCTTCAACGTCAACTCCCACCCGCAGTTGTCGCGCATCCTGTTCGAGAAGCTCGGGCTGCCCAAGACCAAGAAGATCAAGACCGGCTACTCCACCGACGCCTCGGAGCTGGGCAAGCTTGCCGGCAGCCACCCCATCATCGACACACTGCTGGAGTACCGCGAGGTGGCCAAGCTCAGGACCGGCTTCACCGACTCGCTGCTGAGCCTGGTGAACGCGGACACGGGGCGCATCCACACCACCTACGAGCAGGCCGCGGCCGCCACCGGGCGGCTGTCGTCGTCGGCGCCGAACCTCCAGAACATCCCGATCCGGGCGGACCTGGGGCGACAGATCCGGCGCGCCTTCGTGGCCCCGCGGGACAGCGTGCTGCTGTCCGCCGACTACTCGCAGATCGAGCTGCGGGTGCTGGCGCACATGTCCGAGGACGAGAGCTTCCTGGCGGCCTTCGCCCAGGGCCACGACTTCCACGCCGCCAGCGCCGCCAAGGTGTTCGGCGTGGAGATGGACGGCGTCACCGCGGAGATGCGCAGCCGCGTCAAGCAATTCTCCTACGGCATCGCCTACGGCATGTCGGCGTTCGGCGTGTCCCAGCGGCTGGGCATCGAGGTGGGCGAGGCGCGCGAGTTCATCGATGCCTACTACGCCCAGTTCCCGGCGGTGAAGGCGTTCCTGGACTCGCAGGTGGAGAAGGCCCGGGTGGACGGCTTCACCACCACCATGTTCGGCCGCCGGCGCTACTTGCCGGAGCTTCAGTCCGCCAACTTCCGCCTGCGGGCGGTGGGCGAGCGCATGGCGCTCAACGCGCCGATCCAGGGCACCGCCGCCGACATCATGAAGCGGGCCATGATCGCGGTGGACCAAGCGCTACTGGACGAGCCGGTGGCGCGCATGCTGCTCACGGTGCACGACGAGCTGGTGTTCGAGGTGCCGCGGGCCTCGCTGGAGCGGGCCACGGCGCTGGTCAAGGAGCGCATGGAGGGCGCCGCCGAGCTGCGCTGCGGCCTGGTGGTGGACGTCCACACCGGCGGCAACTGGGCGGACGCGCACGCGTAGACTCTCACTCTCGGAAGGCGGGAGGTGTTCATGAACGGTTGGCTTTGGCAATTTCCTACCCTCGACGAGGCCGCGCTGCGCGCCCTCAAGAAGGCGTTCGACTCGGGGTACCGGGGGTTCTCCCGGAACTACGGCGACGCCATCGAGGCCTTCTTTGATCCCCTGCTCTACTTCCTGGTGTGGTTCGAAAGGCTCCTCCTGGCGGCCCCCTGGTGGATCGTCATCGTCCTGGTGGCGTTCGTGTGCTGGGTGGCCGGCCGCAGCCGCAAGCTCTCCGTCTTCGTGGCCGCGGCGCTCTTCCTCATCGGCTACCTGGGCATGTGGGAAGACACCATGCGCACCCTGGCGATCATCTTCGTCTCCACCCTGATCGCCATCGCCATCGGCATTCCGGTGGGCATCTGGATGTCGCGCTCCGACCGGGTGCAGGCATTCATCACCCCGATCCTCGACATCATGCAGACCATGCCCATCTTCGTCTACCTGATCCCGGTGGTGATGCTGTTCGGGCTCGGCAAGATCCCCGGCCTCATCGCGGTGGTGATCTACGCGGTGCCGCCGGTGATCCGGCTCACCAACCTGGGCATCCGGTTGGTGGACAAGGAAGTGTTGGAGGCGGCGGACGCCTTCGGCACCGACACCTGGCGGCGACTGTTCGACATCCAGATGCCGCTGGCGCTGCCCAACATCATGGCGGGGGTCAACCAGACCATCATGATGGCGCTCTCCATGGTGGTCATCGCCTCCATGATCGGCGTCAAGGGCCTGGGGCAGCCGGTGCTCCAGGCGGTGACCAACCAGTACTTCGCCCTCGGCCTCTTCAACGGGGCCGCGGTGGTGGCGCTGGCCATCGTCTTCGACCGCATCACCCAGAGCTACGGCAGGCGCATACAAACCAGCAGGCAGACGTCATGACCACGGCAAGCGCTTCGAATATCGAGATCCATTCGCTGTACAAGGTCTTCGGCGACGATCCCCCGTCGGTGATGCGCCTCGTGCGGGATGGCGTGGACAAGCAGGAGCTCCTGGAGTCCCACGGGCACGTGCTGGGACTCAGGGACATCAACCTGACGGTCAACCCCGGCAGCATCCAGGTGGTGATGGGGCTCAGCGGCTGCGGCAAGTCCACGCTGGTGCGTCACGTCAACCGGCTCATCGACCCCACCGAGGGGACCGTGCTGGTGGACGGCCAGGACGTGCTCGGCCTGGACCAGGGCGCGCTGCAGCACCTGCGGCGCCACAAGGTCAGCATGGTGTTCCAGCGCTTCGCGCTGTTTCCCCACCGGACCATCCTGGAGAACGTCCGGTACGGCCTGCAGATGCAGGGGGTGGCGCGGACGGAATGCGACGAGCGGGCGGAGCGGTGGATCGATCGGGTGGGGCTCTCGGGCTACGAGGGGTCCTATCCGCACCAGCTCTCCGGCGGCATGCAGCAGCGCGTGGGCCTCGCCCGGGCGCTCGCCACCGAGGCCGAGATCCTGCTCATGGACGAGGCCTTCAGCGCCCTCGACCCGCTGATCCGGGCGGACATGCAGACGCTCCTGCTGGAGCTTCAGCGGGAGCTGCACCGGACCATCCTGTTCGTCACCCACGACCTCGAGGAGGCCATCACCCTGGGCGACCGCATCGCCATCCTGCGCGACGGCGAGGTGGTGCAGAACGGCGACTCCCAGGAGATCGTGCTCAAGCCCAGCGACGACTACATCTCCAACTTCACCAAGAACATCAACCGAGGCCGGGTGATCCGCGTCGGCTCCATCATGGAGCCCACCCAGGCGCGCGCGCTGGAACCGGGCGGCAAGGATTGCTCCGTTCCTTCGGAGATGCTGCTCGAGGAGGCATTGCCCGTGGTGGTGGCCTCCCCCAACGACAAGGCCGCGGTGGTGGACGTCAAGGGCAAGACCGTGGGCGCCATCTCGGTGGGCCGCATGGTCCACGCCCTGGCGGGAGACCGGCTGACGGGCGCGGCGTAGGGAGCTTGTGCCGGGATGCCCTCACCCCGGCCCTCTCCCAGAGGGTGAGGGCATCCAAAGCGCAACTCAAGCTCCTCTCCCTCCGGGAGAGGGTGGCCGAAGGCCGGGTGAGGGAGTTTGGAGCGGGCGACCGGGATCGAACCGGCGACGTCCAGCTTGGGAAGCTGGCATTCTACCGCTGAATTACGCCCGCTCTTGATTTCCCCTCTTATTGGATCGCTGAATTGATGTCAATCTTGAGGACGTGACGGCGTGGCCGTTTTCGTGACCCCGTTGGCCGGGAACAGGTAGATGATCTCGCCCTTCCTGACCAGCCCAAGCTCTTCCCGAGCGATCTTCTCGAGATAGCGGTCGTCCTTGCTGATACGGTAGATCTTCTCCCGCAGCAGCTCGTTCTCGCGCTGCAGCGCCTGCGACCGCTCCTCCAGCAACCGTCGTTCCTCGGACAACCGCCGGTAGTGCAGCAGGCCCCACTCGCCGAAGACGAGGAAGAACAGCATCAGCACCAGCACGGACATCAGGCCGTAGTTGATGACGTGCCGCGACAGTTTCTTCGGGAGCGCCATGAGACATTTCTATCATCGTCGATCGGCGCCCGGAGTGCAACTGTCCATCGACCGGGATCGGCCGACGGTGTAGGGGCGGCTTTCGAAGCCGCCCGAGCCCGCAACGCCACGATGGCCGCGACGCTCCATAAAATCTGCTACGAAAGAGGGAACCGACAGGGCGCGGATCGGAGGAAGCGATGAAGATCAAGGGTGTGGTCGCGCGGGAAGTGCTGGACTCACGGGGCAATCCCACCGTCGAGGTGGAGGTGGCGTTGACCAACGGCGCCCGCGGTCGGGCTACCGTGCCGTCCGGAGCTTCCACGGGCGAGCACGAGGCCGTGGAGTTTCGGGACGGCGGCGCCCGCTTTACGGGCAAGGGCGTGCTGCGCGCGGTGGGACACGTCAGGCGCAACCTGGCGCGGCGGGTGGTGGGGCTGGACGCAAGGAACCAACGCAAGCTGGATCAAGCCATGATCGATCTCGACCGGACGCCGGACAAGGGACGTCTGGGCGCCAACGCGATTCTCGGCGTTTCCTTGGCCGCCGCCCATGCCCAGGCCGCGGCCGACAAGACGCCGCTTTATCGCTATCTCGGAGGGGACGAGGCGCACACCCTGCCGGTCCCCATGCTCAACGTGCTCAACGGCGGCGCCCATGCCGACAACAATGTGGACGTGCAGGAGTTCATGCTGATTCCCTGGGGCCTGCGGTCGTTCGCCGAAGCCTTGCGGGCCGGCGCCGAGATCTACGCCGCGCTGAAGCGCGTGTTGAGCAGCAAAGGCCACGCTACCAACGTGGGCGACGAGGGCGGCTTCGCGCCGCAACTCAAGAGCAATGAGGAGGCCATCGAGCTCTTGCTGGAGGCGGTGGCCAAGGCGGGCTACAAGACGGGAACCCAGGTGGCCCTCGGACTGGACGTGGCCGCCAGCGAGTTTCATGAGGCCGGCTCCTACGTCTTCCGCAAGTCCGGCGGCGCGCGGATGGGCAGCGCGGACTTGGTGAAGCTCTACGAGAAGTGGGTCCGTGACTACCCTGTCGTCTCGATAGAAGACGCCCTGGGCGAAAACGACTGGGCCGGTTGGGAGATGCTCACGGCCGCCTTGGGAAAGAAGGTGCAACTCGTCGGCGACGACCTGTTCGTGACCAACCCCCGGCGCCTGGAAGAAGGCATCCGGCGCGGCGTCGCCAACTCCATCCTGGTGAAGCTCAACCAGATCGGCACCCTGAGCGAAACCCTGGAAACCATCCGGATGGCCCGCGGCGCGGGCTACACCACGGTGATCTCCCACCGCTCCGGCGAGACCGAGGACACCACCATCGCCGACCTGGCGGTGGCCACCGGCGCCGGCCAGATCAAGACCGGCGCCCCCTGCCGCGGCGAGCGCACCGCCAAGTACAACCAGCTCCTGCGCATCGAGCAGGAACTGGGCCGCCGCGCCCGCTACGCCGGCAGGAAGGCCTTTGCCGGGGCTTGATTCGCGGGATCCGCGGAAGCTTCTAGGTGAAGAGCCGTAGGAAAATCATGACGAGGCTCACGAGAACCATGAGGAGGCTTACGGCGGTCGTGGTGGTGATGCCGATGAGCCACTTCAACATGATCGCTTCGCGGTCACTGATGAGCGCCTTGACCTCGGCAATGTCCGCCTTGGTCGCCAAGTGCGGCAATAGGGCCTCGATCCGGGCCAATCGCTCTTCAACACTATCCGTGTTCATGTTTCGACCTGCACCACCTTATCTTATGTTATAGAACACTTGTCCCACAACCTTTATGTGGGCATCTTCCTGGCCTTCTTTAGTCGTGCCGTCGCGGCTACAGCCGCGAGACCAGCCAGGCCGGGGTGAGGCGGAGGACGTAGGCGTTGAGGGCGGTCATGTTGTCGGTGACGAGGAGGAGGCCGACGGCGACGAGCAGCAGGCCGGCGCAGACGTGGATGGCGGGGAGCCAGGAGCCGAGGGCGCGGGAGAAACGGAAGAACTGGTTCATGGCCAGGGCGCTCAGCAGCAGCGGCAGGCCCAGGCCGGCGGCGTAGGCGGACAGCAACAGCACGCCCCGGTTGACCTCGCCGTGGGTGCCGGCCAGGGTCAGGATGGCGCCCAGGATGGGCCCCACGCAGGGTATCCAGGCCACCGCGAAGGTGAGCCCCACAAGCACCGATCCGAGATAGCCGGCGGGCTTGCTGCGCAGGTTGAACTGGGCGTACTGCTCGAGGGTGGCGACCTTGAAGAGGCCGGTCAGGTAGACCCCCACCACCAGGATGAACACGCCTCCCACCACCCGCACCGCGTCCTGGTAGCCGATCAGCAGCCTTCCCAGCAGGCTCGCGGACGCGCCGAGGGCGACGAAGGCGAGGGAAAAGCCGAATACGAAGGCGAACGCGTTCCCCATCACTCGGGCCGTGTCCACCCCGCCTTCGCTCATTTCCCGGGGCGATATGCCGGAAACGAACGACAGGTACGACGGGACCAGCGGCAGCACGCACGGGCTGAGGAACGACAGGCCTCCGGCGGCGAAGGCCACGAACAGGTTGACGTCGGCCATGAGGAGTCCCTGGTTACTTTACGCCATACGCGGGCGCGCAAAGCAATGCGGGATGGGCCGTGCAGGCTTTACCCGGCGTCAAGAATGGATGATATTGGCCCGTCATGTTGGAGTTTCTGGGCAAGGGCGGCCTCTTCATGGTCCCGATCCTGCTGTGCTCGATCGCGGCGGTGGCCATCTTCCTCGAGCGGCTCTTCAGCCTCCGACGGCGGGCGGTGGTACCGGCGGACGTCGTGCGGCGGGCCGAGGCGCTGGTTGCCGGCCGGGATCTTCCCGCGGCCCTGGAGCTGCTCGGCGCGAGCGGCGCGGCCGTCGCCCGGGTATTGTCCGCCGGGCTCCGCGTGTCGGGGCAGCCCCGGGACATCGTCAAGGACCACCTGGAGGAGGCGGGGCGCCAGGAGGCGGCCGGGCTGGAGCGGTTCGTGGACACCCTCGGCACCATCGCCGGGGTGAGCACGCTGCTGGGCCTGTTGGGAACCATCTCGGGCATGATCGAGATCTTCTCGGTGATCTCCACCCAGAGCGCGGTCAACCCGGCGACCCTGGCCGGCGGCATATCCGAGGCGCTGATCACCACCCTGGCGGGGTTGAGCGTGGCCATCCCCACCGTCGTCATGCACCGCTACCTGCTCAACAAGGCCAACGCCTTGACCCTGGAGATGGAGCGCCTGTGCACCCGCTTCATGGACCTGCTGATTCCCGAGGGCGCGGCCGACTGACATGAACTTCCGGCCCCGCAGAAAGCCCGCCGGCGGCTTCATCGACATGACGCCGGTGGTGGACACCATCTTCAACCTGCTGATCTTCTTTGCCCTGTCCATGAACTTCCTCGCCAATCCCGGCATCACCGTGGACCTGCCCGATGCCTCGGCCCCGCAGGTGGCGCCGAGGGACGGCGACATCCGCGTGGCCGTCACGCCCGCCGGCGGGATCCGTCTCGACGGCGCGCCGGTGACGCTGGAGGCGTTGGGGTTGAGGCTGCGGGAGTTGGCGGGTGAGCGCCGCGACCCGCAGGTGCTCATCCGCGCCGACCGCCGCGTGCCTCACGGCCTGGTGGTGGCGGTGATGGACGCCGCGCGGTCGGCGGGGCTGACGCGGTTGGCGATCATGACGCAGCGGGAAGGGGTGCGGAAGTAGAGGCGGCGCGAAGTCGAAGGGCGCCATCACACCGGCATGACGCCGTGCTTCTTGGCGGGGCGGGTTTCTTTCTTCCGGCGCAGCAACGCCAGGGCGCGGATGAGCCGGGCGCGGGTGTCCGCAGGCTGGATGGCGGCCTGGGAGAACTGCTTGGAGAGGGCCTCGAAGGGGCCGTTGAAGCGCTCGTTGAACTCGGCCATCTTCTCCCGGCGGGTGCGCTCGGGGTCGTCGGAGGCGGCGATCTCGCGTCGATAGAGCACGTTGACGGCGCCGCCGCCGCCCATCACCGCCAGCTCCACCCCGGGCCACAGCCAGAGTTGGTCGGCGCCCATCTCGCGGGTGCACATGGCCTGCTTGGCGCCGCCGTAGCCCTTGCGCAGCACGATGGTGATCTTGGGCACGGTGGCCTCGGCGTAGGCGTAGAGCATCTTGGCGCCGTGGCGGATGATGCCCATCTCCTCCTGCTGCTTCCCCGGGAAGAACCCGGGCACGTCCATCAGCGTGACGATGGGGATGTTGAAGGCGTCGCAGAAGCGGATGAAGCGCGCCGCCTTGTCCGAGGCGTCCACGTCCAGGCTGCCGGCCAGGAACATGGGCTGGTTGGCCACGAACCCCACCGGGTGGCCGTCGAGCCGCCCGAACCCGATCACCAGGTTGCGCGCGAACCGGCGCTTGAGCTCCAGGAACTCGCCCCCGTCCACCACCGCCTTGATGACCTTGACGATGTCGTAGGGCTTGCGCTTCTCATCGGGCACCAGCTCCTCAATGCCGTCGAGGTGCCGCTCGGGGTCGTCGTCCGTCTCCGTGCGTGGCGGCGCCTCGTTGCAGTTGGCCGGCAGGAACGCCAGCAGCTTCCGGATCTCCGCCAGGCAGGCCTCGTCGTCCGCGCTCACCAGGTCCGCCACCCCGGACACCTCGGAGTGGATGCGCACCCCGCCCAGCTCCTCCATGGTGACCTCTTCGCCGAGCACCTCCTTGATCACCGGCGGCCCGGTGATGAACATCTGGCTGGTGCCGCGCACCATGAGGATGAAGTCGGTGAGCGCCGGCGAGTAGGAGGCCACGCCGATGCACGGCCCCATGACCGCCGAGATCTGCGGGATGGCGCCCGACGCGATGCTGTTCTCGAAGAAGATCTGGCCGATGGCGGCGGTGACGCTCAGCCCCTCCTGGATGCGCGCCCCCACCGAGTCGTAGAGCCCGATGCACGGCATCCCCAGGGAGCGGGCGGTGCGGATGCCGTTGGCGATCTTCTCGGCGTGGGCGCTGCCCACCGCCCCGGCCAGCACCGTGCGGTCCTGGGCGAACAGGTACACCGGGCGCCCGTCGATGCGCGCGAAGCCGCACACCACCCCGTCGGTGGGTTGCCGCCGCTCGGCCATGCCGAAATCCGTGCACTGGGTCTCGGCCAGCATGAACTCTTCCGTGAAGCTGTCCGGGTCCACGAGCCTGTCGATGCGCTCCCGGGCGGTGAGCTTGCCCTCGCCGTGCTGCTTGTCGACGGCCCGGGCGTCGCCCTCCAGTACGTGGGCTTCAAGCTCGGCGAGCTTCTCTTGGGGCGGTTTTGTTTCGTCGGCCATGGTTGGGTGGCTGTTTCGGGGACCCTCACCCCGACCCTCTCCCAGAGGGAGAGGGAGTCAGGACACCCCTACCCCGGAGGCAAGTTCAACCCTTCTCCCCTTGGGAGAGGGTGGCCGAAGGCCGGGTGAGGGCGCCCGCACACTAGATGATCCCCATCCCCCGCAGCACCGACAGCATGATCGCCGCGGCGATGACCGAGCCGATCTGGCCGCCGGCGTTGGCGCTCATGGCGTGCATCAGCAGGTGGTTCTTCTTGTTGTAGCGCTGTCCCTCGTTCTGCACCACCCGCGCGGCCATGGGAAAGGCGGAGATGCCGGCGGCGCCGATGAGCGGGTTGATCCTGCCGCGGCTGAGCAGGCACATGCCCTTGCCGAACAGCACCCCCATGACCGTGTCCAGGCCGATGGCCACGAGTCCCAGGACGAGGACCATGAGGGTTTCGACCTTGAGGAACTGGTCCGCGCCCATGGTGCCGCCGATGGCCAGCCCCAGCAGGAGCGTCACGATGTTGGCGATCTCGTTCTCCGAGGCCAGCTTGAGCCGTTCCACCACGCCGCACTCCCGCAGGAGGTTGCCGAGCATCAGCATGCCGATGAGCGGCGTCCCCAAGGGCGCGATGATCGACGCCACCACCGTGACGATGATGGGGAAGAGGATGCGCGTGGTCCTGGACACCGGCGCCTGCTGCACCATCCCCATGACGACCTGCTTCTCGCGCGCCGTGGTCAACGCCCGCATGATCGGCGGCTGGATCAGCGGCACCAGCGACATGTACGAGTAGGCCGCCACCGACACCGCCGCCAGCAGGTGCGGCGCGTAGCGCGAGCTCACGTAGATGGAGGTGGGACCGTCGCAGGCGCCGATGACGCCGATGGCCACGGCGTCGAGCTTGCTGAACCCCAGTGCCAGGGCCAGCAGCACGGTCAGGAAGATGCCGAACTGGCCGGCCGCCCCCAGCATGATGATCCTGGGGTTGGAGAACAGCGGCCCGAAGTCGGTCATGGCGCCGATGCCGATGAAGATCAGCACCGGGAAGATCTCGGTGCGGATGCCGAAGTCATAGAAGAACCGCAGCGTGCCGCCCTCGGCCATGAGTTCGGCCTGGGGGATGTTGACGAGGATGGCGCCGAAGCCGATGGGCACGAGTAACAGGGGCTCGAAGCCCTTCCTGATTCCCAGGTAGAGCAGCCCCGCCCCGATGGCCATCATGACCACTTGGCCGAGCCCCAGGTGCGAAACGCCGTCAAGCAGCCCCAGGGCCCCGGAAATGATCGCGGATTCCATGTTGTAAAAGGGTCAGGAAGGAAAGATTCTCTTGATGAGGAGAATCAGCAGGCTCAGCAGCCACAGCACCAGCAGCGTGCCGACGCTGCCCACCAACGCGACCGTGAGGCCGAATTCCCAGGTGCCCATGGTCAACCGTGTGCGTGAGTGCCGTTCGCGAACGCGCGGCTACTCGATCTCGGCGAGTTCCTCCCCCGCCTCCACCGACTGCCCCACCTCGACGTGGACCGCCTTGACCGTCCCGTCGGCCGGCGCCACCACCGGAATCTCCATCTTCATGGCCTCCATCACGATGACCACGTCGTCCTCTTCCACGGCCTGGCCGGGGTTTGCCTCAATCCTCAGAATCTTGCCCACCATGGGAGCGGTGACGGACGTTGCCAATGAATCTTCTCCTTGCGCGTGATTTTAGCCTTGAGCAACAACTCCGTTCGCACTGAGCGTAGCGGAGCGAAGTCGAAGGGCCGGTCGCGGACGGGCCTGGACTGTTCCTCTATATCAGGGTTTTACGGAGACAAGTCAAACGAGCCGGTACAAAGTAAGTCTTTGATCGGACGACTTAGAAAGGATAAGATTCGGTCGGTGTCTGGGGGATGGCGTGAAGTTCCGACAGGCTCCCATGGACCTTACATGGATTCGGTGGCTGCTGGACAGCCATGCCTCGTGGCTGAAGCGGGAGCTCATCGACCGTAGCGGGGACATCGAGGCGCAGAGCGAGAGGCTTTTCCTGGCCCCTTTCGTGGTGGTGTCCCACGTTGACTCCGACGACCCTATCCTCTGCTACGGCAACCGGCAGGCCCTCGACCTCTGGGAAATGACTTGGGAGGATTTCACCGCCACGCCTTCGCGGCTGACGGCCGAGCCGGTGAACCGCGAGGAACGCGCGCGGATGCTTCGCCGGGTGACGGCCTGCGGCTTCGTCGACGACTACCGGGGGGTGCGGATCTCGCGGACCGGGCAGCGGTTCCTCGTGGAGCGGGCCACGGTGTGGAACGTAGTGGACGGGGACGGCAACAGGCGTGGGCAGGCGGCGACCTTCTCGGAGTGGACGCCGCTTGAACCGAAGTAGGCCGTAGGCCCGGCCGGTGCAGATCTGCCTCTTGCTCTTCTTCCCCTATGACGGACGGCTCGCCCCGCATGCCTACCTCTCAAATTGGCCCATCCGAGAGGCTCCTTCAACATACAAATGACGGTTCCGGGTCAGGCGGCGCGAAGGTTTGACGTTTCTCGCCGGCCGGCGCCGGGAATTCCGATATCCGTTGCATCTATCGCCAGATTGGTCTAGCAGGTTGCGCCATGCCACGTCATTCAGCGTACCCCTGTGCCATCGTCGCCTTGCTGTTGTTCGCCCTCGCCGGCTGTGGCGCCATCGGCGGTTCCGCGCCGAAGGAATGCATTCCGGTCCAATACTTCTGTGTCCAACCGGAGGAATTCGACAAAGCCGCGGCCACGGCGGCCAAGGAATACCAGGATGATCCGAGCTTCCGGAACCAGTGGGAGCTGGCGTACGTCAAGGCGGACGAGGCGTACGGCAACCTGAGGGTGCTCAAGGGTCCGGATGCCGAGCCCGGCGCCGGGGTGACCATCGGGATCGTGCACGCCGGCATCGACCTGCACCACCCGGCGTTCGCCGGCAAGAAGGTCACCGAGACATTCCTGGACGGCGCGGTCGACGAGACCGGGGAGGAGTCCGTCTCCTACGGTACCGCGGTGGCGAGTGTCGCCGCGGGCGCAAGGACCGGTGATGAAGACACCCCGCACGGCGTGGCCTGGGGTGCCGACATCGCCATGTTCGCCATTCCGACGAGCAGGGTGAGCGGCCCCCAGCTCGAACCGCTCGAGAGGCTGGCCTCCGCGGACCCAAGCCATGCCGCGCGGTATGAGCAGATCCTGTCTTGGCGTGACGGCGACCGGAAGGTGGACATCCTGACCTTGCCACTGGGCATGGCGGCCGGGATCGACGGATTCACCGAACAGGACCTGCGCGACAACTACGGACGCGCGATCGCCGCCCTGGCCCAGGCGGACGCGGAGGAAAAGACCCTCCTCGTGTGGGCGGCCGGTGAATTCCACGGACTCCGGTGCGATCCGGCGGTCACGGACAACTGCCGGTACGGTTACCTGAATGCGGTTTCGCCCAACGTGCTGGCGGGCCTGGCCGTGCCCATCGAGGAACTGCGAGGCCATTCCATCGTCGTGGCGGGGGTGAGCCGTGCCGACGGCGAGATGTCCTGGTTTTCGAATCGTTGCGGCATCGCCGCGGACTATTGTGTCGTCGCGCCGGCGGAGGACATCGGAGTCGCCTACTTCGGTCCCAATCGGGCGGGAGAGGCCGTCCGGGCCTACTTTCAAGACTACTGGACGCAGTACTCCGCGGCCATGGTGTCGGGCGGGCTGGCGATCATGAAGCAGCTCTTCCGGGATCGGTTGTCGAATACCGAGCTGGTGGCCCGGCTGCTCGAGACCGCGGACAACAGCGGTGTCTACGCCGACCGGGCGCTCTACGGCCGGGGCCTGGTGGACCTCGGCGCGGCGACCTCGCCGGTGGGAGTGCTGGAGGTGCCGGTGGGGACGAGCGTCGGACAGAACGGCTTCCGGTTATCGTCGACGTCGATCAGCCCGGGCACGGCGTTCGGTGACGGGCTCCAGAGGTCGCTGGCGTCGCGTGAGGTGATGGCGGTGGATCGGCTGGGAGCGCCGTTCTGGTACAGGCTCGGAGACTTCACCGGTGCCGCCGGCGGACCGTCGGTGAGCGAGCGGTTGCGCGGCTTCCTGGCGCCCGACGCGGCGTCCCGTTTCTCATCGTTCCCGCGCAAGCGGGAATCCACGTGGAGCGAGGCCGGGGAGGGGCGCGAAACCGTACCCGTAACCCTCCGCGCCGACCGCCTGACGGCCTCCTCCGACGTCCGGGGCAGCCACATGTCGCTGGCCGAGGGTGCGGTGCAGGTGACCCTGGGGGCGCGGAACGGCGTGTCCACGGCCGCGTTCACCACCAAGGGGTTGCCTGGGCAGCGGCCCTCGGTGGGTACGACGTTGAGTTGGCGGCGGGTGGGGTCGCCTTGGGGCGTGCGGGCCGGGTGGATCGGCGAGCCCAAGACGCTGCTGGGGAGCGTGGGGGAAGGCGGCTTCGGAGGCCTCGCGGCCAACACGTCCTTCCTGGGAGTGGACGCACACACGGGTTTGGCGGGTTGGCGGCTCGGGGCGAACGCGGAGCTGGGGATGGTGGTGCCGGATACGCGCGGAGGATTCGTGGACCGGGTGTCGTCGCTGGCCACGAGCGCGTTCGTGCTGCACGCGAGTCGGCCGTTGGCCGGTGCCGGGGCGGTGCGCTTCTCTGTGTCGCAGCCGCTGCGGGTGGAGCGCGGCCGGGCGTCGTTGACGGTGCCCGTGAGCCGCACCAAAGCGGGGGCGGTGTCGTACGATGCGCTGTCGGCCGGCCTTTCGCCGAGCGGGCGGCAGATAGACTTCTTTGGCGAGTGGCTCCGGCCCCTGCGCAAGGGGGAGCTTCGCCTGGGGGCGGTGTACAGCCACCGTCCCGGCCACCGCAAGGACGCCAGCCCCGAGCTGACCTTCCTCGGCGGCTGGCGCTGGGCGTTCTGACTTCAAGGATCATGTTCAGACACAATTCGTTCACAGGTTGCACCATGTCACGTCATCCCGTGGTTCTACTTCTGCTCGGTCTTTTCCTGGTGGTTGCTCTCGCCGGCTGCGGCGCCACCGGCGGTTCCGGGCTTGAGCCGGACAAGTGTATCCGCGTCCACGACGGCGGCTGCGTCGAACCGGAGGAATTCAATGAGGCGGCGGAAGCCGCCGGTGGGAACTCCCGGGAGCACACGGGTTTTCAGAACCAGTGGGGGCTGACCCACATCAACGCGGACGAGGCCTACGGCAATCTGAGCCTGCTTGAAGGTCCGGACGCCGAGCCCGGCGCGGGGGTCACCATCGGGGTCCTGGATACCGGCGTTGACCTGGAGCACCCGTCGATCGCGGGAAACGGCAACAGGAAGGTGACCGAAACATTCACGCCCGGCGCGGTCGAAGAGACCCTGGCGGACGAAGGTCTCTTGTCCCACGGCACGGCGGTCGCCAGCGTGGCCGCGGGGGCGCGGACCGATGCGGACACCGCGCACCACGGCGTGGCCTGGGGCGCCGATCTGGCAGTGTTCGCCCTTGAGCTGGGCTCGGGCGACGGCGTTTACAGGCCTGTGCCGGTGGAGGTTCTGGCCATCGTGGACGCCGAGGACGCCGCGCTATACGGGCAGGTTTTCTCGTGGCGGGACGGTGACCGGAAGGTGGACATCCTGAACCTGAGCCTCGGGTACACCGGCCTGATCGACCGCTATAGCGAAGAGGACCTTCGCGACAACTATTCCAATGCCATCGCCACCTTCGCGCAGGCGGATGCGGAGGAAAAGGTCATCCTCGTGTGGGCGGCGGGCAACTCGCACGGAGACGAGTGCGCCCCCTCCGTGGTTGAAGGTTGCCCGCGCGGCGCGCTCAACGCGGTCTCCGTCAGCATCCTGGCGGGCCTTGCCGCGCGCATCGAGGAACTGCAAGGCCATTCCGTGGCGGTGGTGGCGTTGAATCCCGTTGACGGGCGGATTGCCTCCTTCTCCAATCGTTGCGGTATCGCCGCCGACTTCTGCATCGCGGCTCCCGGCGAGCAGGTCCGCAGCGCCTATTTCGGCAACGTGGCTCCCTCTTTCGCGAGCCGGGATTACGCGAACCTCCGGGGGACGTCGCTTGCCGCGCCCCTGGTTTCGGGCGGGCTGGCGCTCATGAAGCAGCTCTTCAGGGACCAGTTGTCGAACAGGGACCTGGTGACCCGGCTGTTCGAGACCGCCGACAGGAGCGGGTTCTACGCCGACTCGGCCATTTACGGCCAGGGCTCGATGGACCTGGGCGCGGCGACCTCGCCGGTGGGCGTCCTGGAGGTGCCGGCGGGGGCGAGCGTGGGGGAGAACGGGTTCCGCCTGCTGTCGACGAGGCTGAGTTCCGGGACGGCCCTCGGCGACGGGCTCCGGCGCTCGCTGGCGTCGCGGGACATCATGGCCCTGGATGCGCTCGGAGCGCCATTCTGGTACGGGCTGGGCAGCGTCACGACGGCCGCTCAGGGGCCTTCGGTGACGGCGCGGCTGCGAGGTTTCCTGGGGGAATCCACGCGGGGCGGGGGCGGGGCCGGAGAGGGCGGCGGAGCGGCTCCGTTGAGCCTCCACGCCACCCGTGTGCAGGCCCAAGCCGACATCCGGGGCAGCCATCTGGCGCTGGCCGAGGGAGCGGTGAAGGCCACCCTGGCCGGACAGGGCGGCCTGTCAGCTTCCGCCTTCACCACCAAGGGGATCCGGGGACGGACGCCGACGGTCGGCGCCGCCCTGGGCTGGCGGCGGCCGGGGTCGCCCCTCGGCCTGCGGGGCGGCTGGATCGGCGAGCGTGAAACGCTTCTCGGCAGCGTCGCCGAAGGCGCTTTCGGCACCCTTGCCGGCGACACCTCCTTCGTGGGCGTGGATGCGCACACGGATCTGGGAGGCTGGCGGGTCGGCGCCAACGCGGAGTTGGGGTTGGTAGCCCCCGCGGCCGGTGGTGGGCTGGTGACCCGAGTGTCCCCACTGGCCACGAGCGCGTTCGCGTTTCACGCCACCCGGGCGCTGGCGGCCGCCGGGGCGGTGCGCTTCTCGGTATCGCAGCCGCTGCGTGTGGAGCGTGGCCGTGCGTCGTTGACGGTGCCGGTGAGCCGCACGAAGGCGGGAGCGGTGGGGTACGAGGCGGTGTCCGCAGGCCTTGCCCCCAGCGGCCGGCAGATGGACCTCGCCGGGCAGTGGCGCCGGCCGCTAGCGGAGGGCGAGCTTCGCTTGGGCACGGTCCTGAGCCTCCGTCCCGGCCATCGCAAGGCCGCGGATCCGGAGTTCACGTTCCTGGCCGGCTGGCGGATGGATTTCTGATCCTCCCACCCCTGGATTCCGGCTTTCGCCGGAATGACGATAACGGGGCGTCGGCATGGGGTCCGATCTTGGACATTATTACCGAAAGGGTCGCCATCACTATGAAAACGGGAATCTGGCTTAGTACAGTCGTGCTGTTGTTGTCGCTGGCCGGTGCCGCCCCGGCGGCTCAGGAATGCCCGGCGGGGCTTGAGCCGGTCACCGAATTCCGGATGTTCTTCGGCCTCACCGACAAGGACGGAAAGATCGTCACGGAGGACGAGTGGCAACGCTTCCTCGCCGACACCATCACGCCGCGTTTCCCGGCCGGGTTGACCGTGTTCGACGCCAAGGGACAGTGGCAGCCGCCGTCGGGCGAGCTTCAGCGGGAGCCGGTCAAGGTGGTGATGGGCGCCGTGTCGGCCGATCCAGCCCGCAGCATGAAGCTTGTTGACGAGATTTCCGCCGCCTACGCGAAACGCTTCAACCAGGATGCGGTGTTCCGCGTAGCTGCCTCGGCCTGCGCCGGTTTGCATCCCTGACCTGTGCGCTGCCATGTCCCGTGTCCTCGCGTGGTTGTGGCTACCGGCGGGTATCGTGGTCGCGGCGGTGGTCCACGGCGGTATGGCGTTCCCGGCAGAGCCCCAGGCATTGCTTTCGCTGGCGGTGGTCGCCCCCTGCGGCCTGCCGCTGGCGTGGGCCTGCGGCCGGCTCCTGAGGATCGGATATCGCCGCACCGCCTGGGCGTCGTTCGCCGTGCTGGCGCCCCCCACCGTGGTGGCATCGCTCTTCGCCGGCCTGCTCGGGCCGGTGGCGATCCTGATCTACGCGCTGGTCCTAAGCGCGCCCGCGTGGATCCTCTACGCGTTCCTGCGCAGAGCAAAGTGACGTCAACCCGGAAAAATCCGTTTAAGAAAATCTTTGACCGGCCGATACATTATTCATATACTGCAATGGAGGTGTAGGGCCGGTGGAGAAACTGAAGGAATATGCCTGGGTGGTGGTCGCGATCGTGACCGTAATGACGTCGCTGGGGTCGTTGGGCTTGTGGGCGATTCATGTCCAGATCAACCCGGAGATCAGGCGGCTGGACGGGCGAATCGACTTGCTCACGGATCGGGTAGGCCGCATGGACAAGCGTATCGAAGCACGATTCGATCGTATCGAAGTACGAATCGACCGCATCGAAAGCGATATCAAGACCATCCTGCTGCGGCTGCCGAAGCCGCAAGAGAAAGGCTAGCCGGTGTTCAGAAGGCGTAGCGCAGGGAAACAACCCAACCATGGCGCCGTAGCGCGGCCTTGGTGCGGGCGAGAGGGAGGGGAAACGGCGGCCTGCTGCCGTCCCGCCACTCGATCCGGCCCGTGGCCTTGCCGCTCGTTGCATCCCCGTAATCCGTATAGCGCCAAGCCAGATCGACGGTCACCTTCTTCCCCAGGGATACCGCCAGCCCCGCCGTTGCCATCCAGGCGAAGCCCGTGCGCCGACCGCCGGGGACGATGGTCCTCGTCCGCGGGAAATCCATGCGCGTTTCGCCGATACGGATGCGGGACAGGCCGGCGCCGGCGCCCGCGAACGGACTGAAAGGCCCCACCCGGGGCAGTCCCAGCGCCGGCAAGTCCACGTAGGCGGCGAGCATGCCGGTCAGGGTGGAAAGCCTGGCGGAGACGTCCTGCCGGTCGGTGGTCTGGCGGAAATTGGCACGGCCCTTGAAAGGGACGCGCGGGTGGTGCTGGACCACGGCCTCAAGGCGTATGGGTGCAATGACATAGCCGAGCCCGAGATCGATTCCGCCGGTGGTTCCGAAATCGCCGAGGGAGCTCAGCGGCGCGCCGTCGACGCCGTCCCCGCAGCCGTAGAGCGCCGCCGGCGAGGTGCTCAAGCAGTCCTCGTCCGTGAAACGGGTCGGTTCGGAGCCGTCGAGGAAGACACCGGCCCGGACGTAGAAGGCATCGGCGGCGGCAGCGCCGGAACCGGGGCTGGACGGCGCCGTGGACGTGCGATTGGAGGCCGCGCCGGTCGTCTGTGCGAAGGTCAAGACCGGCGCTGCCGCGATCAGGAGAAACGCGGCCAGCGCGGCCGGAAAGCGGCCGGTGATGACGCGGGCCACGGGTCCTCAGCGCGCGTCGGCCTGGGATACGCCCACCTGCACGATGCGGCGCTTGTCGATCCCGGCGACCCCCACGTACTTGAACATCTTGCCGTCGAACTCACGGGCCTGGAAGCCTTGAATCACCACGGTCTTGGTGCCGTTCAACAAGGCCGCGAACGGAGCGGCCTGGCTCTTGCCGGCCGGGTCGGTGGGGAACTTGAAGCTCATGCCGGGGATGTTCGTGAACTCGATGCCGCCCGTCTCGTCGCTGATCCAGAACTCGGAGATGGCCGACCCCGCCGCCACCTTGGTCAACGCCGCGTTGATCTCGTCCTTGCTCATGCCCGCCTTGAGCGCGGCGGCGATGAAATGAGCCGTGAGCTTGGCCTGCGCCACCATGTGCTTCGAAACGGCATCATCCGCCGCCGGGGCCTTGTTCGCCGTCAACACCCCGCTCAATACGAAGCACAGGCTCAGCACCGTCACTGCTTTCAAGGTCCGGTTCATGGTGCTCTCCTTTCGTTGCATGCCGTCATTCCCGCCCTTGATTCCCGCTCTCGCGACAATGACGATCCGTGTCTCCTATTCCCACGGGTCGTAGCTGCCGAAGTACCAGAGGTTGCCTTCCGGGTCCCGGCAGCCGTAGAGCCGGCCGCCGTATTCCTGGTCCTCGGGAGCCATGACGATTTCGGCGCCCGCGGCGGCGGCCCTGGCGTGGTGCGCGTCCACGTCGGAGACGATGAGGTAGATGACTTGCGAGACCGGATCGCCGGGTTTCGCCAGGGGCCGGTGCAGCACGCCGTGGTCGTCGTCCCGGGCCGAGCCCAGCATCACCATGCCGTTGCCGAACGCGAGCTGGGCGTGGAGGATGAGACCGCCCTCGCCCGGCACCACCAGGTGCCGCTCGAAGCCGAACGCCTCGCACAGCCAGTCGATGGCCCCGGCCGCGTCGTGGTAGCGGAGCCCCGGAACTACCGTCGCCCTGGTGTCCTTGGCCAGACTAGTCATAGAGGTAGTCTTCCACATTCGGTTGGTTGCGCCAAGCAGGCTTCCCTTTCTCCGTCATTGCCGGTGTGCAACAGCTACCGGTATTGGCAAAGATCGTCAAACATTGTCTGTATGTAAACGGTTTGTAATTGTTGAAATAGAGTCCTGGCGAAGATATAGCATTGAACGACAACAGGAGATCGACGCCATGAGACTGATGGTGATCCTTCTGGGCGTGGCCCTTGTTCTGGGGATGAGTGGCTGCGCGGGTTCACACGTTGACGACGAAGGCGGCATCGACTTCGGGAGGAACTCGGAGTTCGCCGGCCCGAAGCTGCGAGTGTTCGTGACGCTGGAGGACGGCCGCGAGGTATCCGTCAACACGACCGACGATGCTGTCGATTCACGGTCCGCGGTCACGCCCATTCCCGGGCATCAGGCACGGGACTGGACGTTCATCAAGGACGTGGAGGAAGGCACGTCAATAGCGTATGCCCTGGTCAGCTGGGATGGCGACAACCCGGCCGACTACCTGATGGCGGGTTGGTGGGCGGAGTTTCCCGACCAGCATTTGCCGGAACTGTCGTTCAGGGACTCCATTCAGTACGCCATTGTGGACGGCCTGGAGATCGACCCTTCCAATCCTCCCCAGTTGCCGCTGGAGGGACAGGCGACCTATGTCGGCCAGGCCGGCGGGCTCTATGCCTATGTTCCGGGAACCGACTGGGGAGAGGACGAGGGCGCCTATGTGATCGACGAGTATGAAGGCGCGATCTCGATCACGGCGGACTTCGCCAAGAACACGCTCAGCGGCTGCATCGGCTGCGAAGGCGATCTCGCCACCCGGCGCGCGCATTTCGGTATCTTCCTCGGAGACGAAGTTCTCGACGTTGGGTCCGTTGCCACCAGCTACGAGTTGCACTTCGGCGATACGCCTCTCAACCCGGACGGCACGTTCGAACACGTTGACGTCACGGTGAAGCACCCCGAACGGACCGTCACCCATTCCGAGGGGCACTGGGGCGGTTCGCTTTCAAACATTCCCGACCGGGAGGGCAATCCCCGTCTGGTAGCAGGGTTCAGCCAAGCGGATTTCGAGGAAAGCGACGGTAGCGTCGGGGCCTTCTTCGGAACGTTCGTCGCGTTGAGCGAGCCCTTCCGAGCATCCGGAAGGTGAGTCGGCTCGTATTTCTCGGGAGTAGCCTTTCCTCCATGTCGGATTACGCCTTCGGCTAATCCGACCTACGATCAGACGACCTGCGGGGGACTACACCAGCAGCGCGTTCACTCCCGCCAGCGCCAGGATGGCCCCCAAGGCGAACAGGACCGCGAACCTGAGGTTGGGGCCGAGGATGACCTTTCCCGGGGTGACGTGGAACATGGCGGTAGCGGTGCCGACCATGATGGCGGAAAGGCCGATGATGGACGAGCAGGACCAGGCCGCCAGCGTGCTCTCGATGAGCACCACGCCGGCCACCCGCACCGGCAGGTCCGTGAACACCGACAGCAGCAGCGACACCGACACGATCTGGTGCACCCCGACCAGCGCGCCGAGGGAGGTGGCGCCGATCATGATGGCGATGACGGCCGCGGCGGGCAGGTCGAGACCGCCGATCCAGTCGGTGGTTCCGGTCTGGGCGAAGACGTACCGGATCACCCCGCCCAGGGCCAGCGAGATGGTCAGGATCGAGATCTCGTTGCCGACGTGGGCGGTGCCCCGGTAGGTGTGGGCCACGCCGGTCACGAAGGCGCGCCGGCCCTTTGCCAGGAGGGCCAGGGCGCACAGCACGGGCACGCTCACGATCAGCGCCTCCAGGCCCGACAGCACCGTGACCCCCGACAGCAGCGCCACCGACAGGACGCACACCGCCACCGGCGGGACGATGGGCTGGAGGCTCCTGAGCGCCCGCCACAGCAGGGCGACGCTCGGTTCCGGGGCGAAGAGCACGTGAGAGGCCGTGAGCGCGCACGCGGCCATGGACATGCCCAGCGCCATGGTGTGCCACAGGGGCACCCCCGGCACGTACTGGGACGACAGCGCCATGGCGATCCAGAACGGCGACCACAGGCCGGCGAGGCCGCCGCCGCGATGGCAGGCGCGCATGGCGGCGAGGTGCTCCCCCTCCACCTTGCTCTGGCCCACGATGGGGGCGGTGATGGCGTAGGCGCCGGGGCCCAGCACCACCGACAGCAGGTGGGTGCCTACCAGGAACCCCCCCAGCCGGTGGTCGGGCTCGAGGCGTGCGAACAGCGTGCGCGCCTGAGCGATCTGCTGGAGCTGCTCGCCGGTGGCGCGCAACAGCACGATGCTGCCGAAGAAGCCCGCGAACATGGGCGCCGCCTTGAACCCCACCAGCAGGTTGGCGGGGCCACCGTAGATGAAGATGAGCACGGCGGCCAGGGCGGTGAGGGTGCAACACAGGACGATGGTCGGCCGGCGCAGGAACGCGAACACCCGCAGGATGAACGCAGCCGCGAGCACCGCCCCGGCGAGGTCCGCAGCCGTGGAGGGCCACACCATCCGGATTCCCTGCGACGCCCACAGCAGCACGAAAAGGGGCTCCGGGCGGGTGAGGTGTTTCAAGAGCAACATTGTTTCGCGAAGCGCGACACGCGTGTACTAGTCTGGTACGAATATTGGCACGGAGACCGCGACGTCGAAACCGTTCTCGGTAACGCAACCAACCCCTCTCCCTCCGGGAGAGGATGGCCGAAGGCCGGGTGAGGGCGGCCGGGCGGAAAATCTCAAGGGCAACCCTTGGAGCAGCGCATGACGCAGACCTACATCGGGGCGCCGATCCGGCGCGGCGAGGACGTTCGTTTCCTGACCGGCAAGGCCACGTTCATCGACGACGTGAAGCTGCCCGGGATGCTGTACGCGGCCGTCCTGCGGAGCCCGCACGCGCACGCGCGCATCAAGTCGGTGGACGTGTCGGAGGCCCTGAAGCTCACGGGGGTCGTCGGCGTGCTCACCTTTGCCGATCTGCCGGCGGGCGTCAAGCCGATCCCGCTGCGCATGTATCAACTGGACGGGCTGGACCGCTTCCTGCAGTACCCGCTGGCCCGGGGCAAGGTCGCCTACGTGGGCGAGCCGGTGGCGCTGGTGGCGGCCGTGGACCGCTACGTGGCCGAGGACGGGGCCGACCTGATCGGGGTGGAGTACGAGCCGCTGCCGGTGGTGCCGGACGTGGAGGCGGCGCTACGCGGCGATGTGATCATTCACGAGGAGCAGGGCACCAACGTGGCCGGCGGCCACGACCTCAAGCTGGGCGACGTGGACGGCGCGTTCCGCGACGCCGAGTACACCCGCAAGGAGGTGCTGCGGACGCACCGCCATACCGGCAACCCCATGGAGACCCGCGGGCTGGTGGCGTCCTGGGACGCAGGGCGGAGCGAGTTGACGGTGTGGGGCATGACCAAGGTGGCGCACTTCAATCGCACGGTGCTGTCGTCGCTGCTGGAGTTGCCCGAGCACCGCATCCACTTCATGGAGCCCGACGTCGGCGGCGGCTTCGGCATCCGCGGCGAGTTCTACCCGGAGGACTACCTGGTCCCCTACGCCGCCATGAAGCTCGGGCGGCCGGTCAAGTGGATCGAGGACCGGCGCGAGCACCTGATGGCGGCCAACCACTCGCGGGAGGTGCGCTGCGAGCTGGAGATCGCCGCGCGGAAGGACGGCACGCTGTTGGGCATGCGCGCCCACATCCACGGCGACATGGGCGCCCACATCCGCACCCACGGCGGGCTGGTGCCGGCCTCCACCGCCGGAGTGCTGCCCGGACCCTATAGGATCCCGGCCTACGAAGCCCACATACGTTGCGTCATGACCAACAAGATGGGGGTGGGTACCTACCGCGCGCCCGGCCGCTACGAGTCCTGCTACTTCCGCGAGCGCATGCTCGACATGGTCGCCGAGGACCTGGGCATGGACCCCATCGACCTGCGGCGCAAGAACCTCATCCAGCCCGAGGAGATCCCCTACGAGCTGGGCCCCACCCGGCCCGGCATAGCCTCCACCGTGTTCGACAGCGGCGACTACCCGCGGGCGCTGGAGCACGCGCTGGAACGGTTCGGCTGGGATGAGTTGAAGCCGCTGCAGGGACAGAAGCGGGAAGGGCGCTACCACGGCATCGGCATCGGCTGGTTCGTCAAGAACACCGGCCTCGGGCCGTCCGAGGGCGCGCGCATCGCCGTCACCGGCCCCGAAAGCGTGGCCGTCTACCTGGGCATCGCCACCCTGGGGCAGGGCCACGAAACCATCATGGCGCAGATCTGCGCCGACTCCCTGGGCGTGCCCATGGAGTGGATCACCGTCTTCCACGGCCACACCGACCTCATGCCCTGGGGCGGAGGCACCTACTCCAGCCGCGGCACCGTCATGGCTGGCAACGCCGTGCACCTTACCGCCGAGGCGCTCAAGAAACGGTTCCTGGAGTTGGCCTCGCGGCGTCTGGAGACCGATCCCGCGGGGTTGGAATTCCGCGACGGCGGGATCTACGCCGCGAACGCCGCTGAGCCGCCGGGCACCGCCGAGCCATCGGGTGCCGCTGAGCCGCCGGGCGCGGATCAGCCGCCGTCGGGCGCCCCCCGTCATTCCGGCGAAAGCCGGAATCCAGGGGCTGACGCCCTCGGCACGGGCAGGCCGCTCCTCGGCCTCGGAGACCTGCTGGAGATGACCCGGCCGGGCAAGGCCCCGGGCGACGCCGCCCCGGGCCTCGAGGCCACCGAGTACTTCCACAACAACCTGCTCACCTACACCTACGGCGGCCATCTGGTGCACGTGGCCGTGGACCCGGAGACGGGAATGGTGGAGATCCTGCGCTATCTCGTGCTGGAGGACGTGGGCCGCGCCGTCAACCCACTGCTGGTGCACGGCCAGGCACTCGGCGCCGCCGCCCAGGGCATCGGCGGTACCCTGCTGGAGGAGTTGGCCTACAACGAGGACGGCCAGCTATTGACCACCACCCTGCTGGACTACCCCCTGCCGTCCGCCACGGAGATCCCGCCCGTGGAGAGCATCATCACCGAGTACTCCCCCTCACCCCTGAACCCCCTCGGCGTCAAGGGCGCCGGCGAAGGCGGCATCGTAGCCTGCGGCGCCGCGCTGGCCAACGCCGTGTCGCACGCCCTGTCGTCGCTGGGGATTCAGATCAAGCGGCTGCCGCTGAGCCCGGACCGGATCAGGGCGCTGGTGAGGGAGGCGGAGGGAATCCGATAATCCGTCATCTCGGCACCCACCACGTCATTCCGGCGAAAGCCGGAATCCAGGGGGTGGGGAGGGGCTTCCCCAAAGCTCATGTAGCCGTCGGCCAACACCTTGTCAGGTCGCCTACTTCCCACCGTCCTTCGCACGAATCACCGCCACCGTCGCGCCCCATCCGCCCCTCTCCGGCGGCGCGTCGTGGCACGACTCCACCAGCGGGTTCTTCTCCAGCGCCGACTGCACGATGCGTCGCTGTACTCCCTTGCCCCGCCCGTGAATGAGCCGCACCTCGCGTAGCCCCTCCTCGTGGCACTGCCAGACGTACTCCTCCACCACGCTCGGAATGTCCCGCGGCGCGAAAGGGTGCAGGTCGATGTGGTCCTCGAGGGGGAGGACGACGGGGTCGTCGGCGGGTGAGGTGTCGTCGTGGAGGTCGTGCGCGGTTTCGCGAACGTCGCGGCTTTTCCGGGTGAGCAGGGCGGCAATGTGCCGAAGGGATTCCAGCAGAGGGGGCGACATGTGGTTTTCGCCTGTCAACCGCAAGTCATAGATTCAATCCGTTCTTTGCCCTAGCCGGTTACCGTCCCGCTCGATCTGGCTGCCACTCCGAAAGCTGCTGATCTCGTTTCAGCAACATCTGCTGGAACGTCAGGCCTTCGAATACCGATTCGAGCGTAACGTCGCCGCCGTCGGACACGGCCATCGGGAGAGCGCTCCGGCACTCCTCGATGAACCGCTGATTTATGGCGGGTCCTTGCCAATAGGCCTTGTCCCACCAGTCGAGTATGCGTGGTTCGGCTTCTTCGAGCGCGTGTTGCGTTGGAAGCTGATCCCCCTTGCGACGGTTTGTCGCTGGGTAGCTCGGAAGCAGGTTCCAAAGGTCGTTGCACGGCCATGCAGCGAAGGGGAAGCAGTGGTCGATATCGAAGGCGTGACTTAACCGGCGTCCGGTCCATACGCAGAACAGGCCGGAGTCGCCCTTGCGCATGTCTTCCGCCAGTTGCCGGACGAAACTCGTGTCGTGGTCCGGCACCAGCCACCGTAAGGCACTCATATACTTGTCCCAAGGGGTCGCCGCTCCCTCGGTCGGCGTCCTTTCGTAACCGCGCATGACATGGACCCACTCGTTCAGTATGGCGGGTTCGATCCACGGAGCGTATCGGGACATCGCCTGCCACAGGTTGAGGGGGACGGAAAACGTGCCAAAGGACCAGAGGAACGACTCATCGAGCCGCAGGCTGTCGCGGAGTCTTACCGGTCCCCTCCGCCTGGTTGGGAACACGGGCTTTTCACTTCTTGGGTAGGTAATGTACGTGGCCGGCATTCTCCGTATGCAGTCCACGGCATCACGAATCGCCACCACCAGGTTTTCGGCGTCGTCGCCGGTAAACTGCTGTCCTATCCGGAGGTCGTAGGGCGATCGGGTTCCCAAGCCATGGAAGGCATCTTTCGCGAAACTGAGGTGGTTGTTGCCCTTGGGGTGTTGGGGGAATCCTTCCGCGACCAGTTGCCGAAATGCGCGGACCCAGAAGAGCGCCACGAGGCCAAGGGGAAGGTCTACGTGGTGTTCGCCCTCCTGCCGTACGAGACCTCCCGTGCCGTCGGCGATACGAAGCAGCACTCTCAGCAAGGCGAGCTTGTAGGTGGAGGACTTCTGGTCCTTGAACACAATGTGGCGGAGCAGCGGAAGCGCCCCGGTGCCGTCGTCGGGGAGCCGGAGCCAGATCACATCCCACGTGATACCGGGCCGTTTGCTTGCGTCTTGTTGGTGCTGGATACCGACGATCTGCAGGCCGTGTTCCTGGGCCAGCCTTTCGATCTCATCAGGTTCCGCGGAGTGCATGGGACGTCCCCGAGGCGGAGGTCCGTGACGCAGGCTCAACATCATGCTGCCGCCAGGACTCATCAGGGAGACCAGCTTGCGAAAAGCCCGACGTCGGGCCTTCGACGGTACGTGCGTCCACACCGCGCTCAGCCATACCAGGTCAAAGGTGAGCTTCGAGCGTACCACCTTGGACAACGCCGGGAGCTCATCGTTCATCCAGTTGATCGAGGATGATCCGTGGCGTGTCTTCCCAACGGCGCGTAGTTGCCGTGACGGCTCGACCGCGAAAACGTTGTATCCATTTCGCGCGAACCACGCGGCGTCCCGTCCGCTGCCCGCACCTACGTCGAGGACCCAAGCGGGCGACTGCGGCAGCCACTTGAGTACGGGGGCGTGTACGTATTCGAATGAAACCCCTTCGTACTCGGGCACGAGAGCAGTTGCGGCGCTGTCGTAGCCGGCCACTACGTCGTGAACTTCGAATTCCGGGTATTCCGGGTTATCGTATTCGGAGCGGCCTGGGGCAGAAGGCGACGAGGATGTCCGTGGACCCGTGCTGCCCTCGCTACCCGTATCCGGGTAGGCGGGTGGTCCAGTCGACTCCCGTGAACTTTTGCGATCCGGCAAGGCTTAACTCTTGGTCAGGTTGACAGGTCGTTTTCGAGAATACCATTGCATACATGAGGCCGACAATCGGTAAGGGATGTCACCGTGACCAACGAACATACCGACAGCTACACCACGCTCCTCAGGGGTGCCTACCGTTTCCGGGAGACGGAGTACGATGGCGACCGTTCCCTCATGGCACGCCTGTCGCAAGGCCAGGATCCGGATGTCCTGGTGATCGCCTGCAGCGACTCCCGTGTGGACCCGGCGCTGCTCTTCGGTGCGCGCCCCGGGGACATTTTCGTGGTTCGCGTTGTCGCCAACCTCGTGCCCTCGCGGCGTCCCGGCGACGCGACCGCGCACGCGGTGATGGCGGCCGTCGAGTACGGCGTCGAGGCTCTCGGGGTCTCCCACGTAGTAGTATGCGGTCATTCCCACTGTGGGGGCATCAAGGCGGCAATGGACGCCGCGCGAGGGCAGGAACCGCCGCCGTTCGAGTGCCTTGGGCCGTGGGTCGCGTTGGCGGACGGAGCCTGCCGCGAGGTGCTGGCGGAAGATTCCGAGACCAAGCGTACGGATGCGGAAACAGCAACAGCGGCCGAGCAGCGATCGGTGCTCAAATCATTGGCAAACCTTCGGTCCTATGCGTGGATTCAGGATCGGGTGGAAAGCGGCGAGCTCACGTTGCACGGCTGGTGGTTCGACATCGATACGGGCGAATTGTGGACGGCGGATTCCGAGACCGGCGTGTTCCAGTTGCCGTCTGACAGGCCGTGATCGCTAGCCTCGACGGCTCCCGCGCTAACCTTCAATATACCCTAGCATCCTCTCCAAGCTGCATACCACCTGCGCACCCCGTTCCAGGTCCTCCCTGCTTTGACACACGAGAAATCGCCGGTGGGCGCCCACGAGATCCGCGTTGGCGTTGAGCCGCGCGAGGTCTTCGGGGCCGGGGCGGGTGGTGAGTTTGATTTCGAGCGCCCAAAGCTCGGAGTCGACCTGGACCAGGAGGTCGATCTCGCGCTGGTCGCTGGTGCGGAGGTGGTAGGGATCGAAGCGTCGCCCGGAGCACTGCAGTGCGCCCAGCACCTGGTTGATGACGAACCCTTCCCAGCTCGCGCCCACCCAGGGCTGGCGTAGGAGGGTTTCCCGGTCGCTCGTGTTCAGCGACGCGTGAAGCAGCCCCGTGTCCCGCCAGTAGACCTTGGGCCGTTTTACCAGGCGCTTGCGGATGTTGGCGTGGAATGCGGGCAGGCGGCGGACCAGAAACGCGCCTTCCAGGTAGTCGAGGTAATCGTTGACCGTATGGTAGGAGAGCCCCAGGCTCTTTCCGAGCTGGCTGGCGTTCCACTCCTGGCCGTGAACGGCGGCGAGCATTCGCAACAGGCGTTGGGTGGTTTGCGGACGGGACGTCAGACCCCACGTGGGGAGGTCCCGCTGGGCCAGGAGATTGAGGTAATCTCCTTGCCAGACCGGGAACTTCTTGCCGTTCAGGACGCCGCCGTCGGGATAGCCGCCGAAGAGCCAAAGCCTTTGACGCTGCCGGTCGCTGGTCAGTTCGGACCAAAGCAGGGGAGTGAGCTCGAGGACGGACAGCCTGCCGGCGAGGGACTCGGAGACTTGGGTCATGAGGGCCGGGGACACGGATCCGAGCAGCAGGAAGCGCCCGTTCCGTCCCCGGTCACTGTCAATGGCGCCCCGAAGCCGCGGGAAGACTTCCGGCCACGCCTGGGCCTCGTCCAGAACGACGAGTTCGCGTCCGCCGACGGCCTCCTCCCAGGTGAGATCGAGGCTCAGGCGGTCCGGCTCCTGTTCGAGGTCGAAGTATCTCCCACCCAACGAGCGCGCCAGTGTCGTCTTGCCGCATTGGCGCGGGCCGACCACGGCTACGGCGGGATAGTCCGCCAGCCGGGCGCGCAGAACTGGCGTGATCCTTCTCGCGAGCATCCTTGCAGTTTAGAATTATATTTCTATTTTGCAAGAGCTGCGGCCCGCGCGCCTGATCCTCACCCCTTCAAATACCCCCCATACTTCCCCAACACCTCTTCCTTCAGCTCCGGGCTCGCCCCCGACACCGGCGGGAAGTCCTTGATCCATTCGTAGGGGCGGCAGGCGTCGATGATGGCGCGGGAGTTGTGGCCTTTCTGGTCGCGGGGGATGATGGGGTCGAGGGGGCCGCTCCAGGTGCGGCGCAGGATGTCGATGGAGTCGGCGGGG
>JAJDTQ010000043.1 GCA_022827045.1 Candidatus Binatia bacterium | reverse complement strand
CCGGCCATGGCGTCGGCCAGGTCCACGAAGAACGCGGCCCCGCCCAGGTGCAGCAGCAACTGGCCGAAGAGCACGAACAAGATGATGTAGGTGGCGGAGATGTTCATCAGCGAGCCCCACATGCCCTGGGGGCTCAGGAACAGCACGTCGATGACCCGGTCGAAGGTCATGCCCGAGTGCCACCAGATTCCGCCGAGGAGATTTCCCCAGAACATGTACGCGAGGAAGATCACGGTGACGAGCACCAGCGGCATCCTCGACACCCGCCGCACCCCCTCCAGCACAAGCAGGACCAGCAGGGTGCCGAAGATGAGGTCCCAGAGCGGCGGCTCGTCGATGAGGCTCAACCACAGGGTGATGCGCTCGAGGTTGAACATCATGTAGACCCAGATGGCGATGGAAATACCCGCCAGGGTCCAGTCCCACCACCCCACCCGCGTCTTCTTGGCCCCGGGGGAGTAGACGATGAAGGAGAAGGCCAGGAGCCACAGCAGATGCGTCGAGCGGTGCTGAAACACGTTCAGCTTGCCGACGCCTATGAGGAACACGTAGAGGTGGTAGCACGAGTACAGGATGGCGAAGCCGGTGACGAGTTTGGCGGCAACGCCGGTGAACTGCCTGCGGCTCCCCTCGGCGTACTCCTCGTACACCTGGCCCAGGGTTGTCAGGAAGGACATGGGTTGAACGAGAACGGGTCTTGCCGGTCACGCGCGGGAGCACCCGCCGCCGTTGCGCGACCGGGAGCGCGGAGCGTACGCGGGACAGGACGCCCCGCGTACGCCGCCATGCGCCGCTACTACATGGCGCCTACTTCTTTGAAGTACTTCACGGTGCCCTCGTGGAGGTTCAACTCCTTCGACGCCTTGTCCAGGGCGATGGTGTTGGCCTCGGTGAGGGCCACGAAAGACTTGTGCACGCTGATGAGATACTTTTTGCTGCCGAAGATGGCCTTGGTGATGGCATAGGCCTGGTCGACGCTCATGTCGGCCCGAATGCAGACGATGTCGGCCATGCGCACGGTGTGCAGGGGTTCCTTGTTGACGAACTTGTAGCCGTAGCCGAAGTCGCCGGGGCTGTCGAGCTTCACGTACTCATACCCGAACTCCGCGCCGAGCTTGTCGATGGCTTCCTTGTCCAGACCCACCCACACCATCTCGCGGTTGTTGGTGAGGTCGACGATGCGGCTGCTCGGCTGCCCCCAAAGACCGCCGAGACCCTCGATCTGGCCGTCCTGGAGCAACTCCAGCGAGGGAGCGGAGTACTGGTAGTGAATCTTCGCGCCCCAACCTTCCATCGCCTTGAAGTTGGTGCCGTGCACATTGGCGACGTCGTCGAAGACCATGTAGGAGCCGCTTCCCGGAGGACCCACCGAGATGCCGTCCTTGGCCTTCTTGGACACGTAGTCGCCGAACGTCTTGAGACCGGCCTTGGGGGTGGCGACGAACATGAAGAGGTCCGCACCCCAGAAAGCCAGCAGGTTGAACTTGTACTTCTGCTTGAACGGGGCATTGCCGCGCAGGGCGTTGACCGCCATCCGCGCCGACGCGCCCACTGCCACTTCCGCCTTGCCGGTGCCGATCAGCGCCAGACCCGCGCCGGGACTGGACGTCGGCACGCTGACGTTGGACTTGGCGACGCCGCGACGCAGCGCTTCACCGACGCCTTCCGCCTTCACCTGGAGCGTGCCGCCCGCGGGCGATCCCACCACCGAGATGTTCCACTGGGCGAATGCGCTCGATCCCAACAACAGGGCCACCGCCACAACCAAGCTTGAGAACACGGCTTTTCGATTCATTCGAATACCTCCTGGGTTTTGTCGATTTGGCCTACTTATCCCATTTGCCGTGGAACATCAACTCTGATTCCCGCCAGGATTTGATTGGACAAACGGGCACGGTTCGGCTATCACACTTAACCCAACTATCACCTTTTCAGGAGGAATATCTGATGAGACGATTCCGTTTTTCAACGCGCTTCGGCTTGGCCGTGGTCGCCGCATGCGGGCTGGCTCTCGGCGCATCGAACCCTGCTTACGCGGCCGAAAAGCTGATCGACAAGATCCACTTTCTGATTCCCGGCGGCGCCGGCGGCGGCTGGGACGGCACCGCGCGCGGTACCGGCGAGGCCTTGACCAAGGCCGGCATCGTCGGATCGGCCTCGTACGAGAACATGTCCGGGGGCGGCGGCGGCAAGGCCATCGGCTACCTCATCGAGAACGCGGCATCCAACCACGGCACGTTGATGGTCAACTCGACTCCCATCATCATCCGCTCGCTGGTCGGACGCTTTCCCCACAACTTCCGCGATCTGACGATGATCGCCGGCACCATCGGCGACTACCAGGCCATCATCACGGGCAAGGACAGCCCTTACAAGAACTTTGCGGACGTCGTCGCGGCCTACAAGAAAAACCCCCGCAAGGTATCGGTGGGCGGCGGTTCGGTGCCCGGGTCCCTGGACCACCTGTCCATTGCGATGGCCTTCCAGGCCGCCGGGGCCGATCCGACAAAGGTCAAGTACATCGCCTATGACGCCGGCGGCAAGCTGAACGCGGCCATTCTGTCCGGCGAGGTCGCCGCCGGTTCCACCGGTTTCTCGGAGGCCGTGGGGCTGGCCAAGGCCGGCGAGATGCGCATTCTGGCGGTCACCGCCCCGGAGCGCGTGGCGGCGTTCAAGGACGCGCCGACTCTCAAGGAACAGGGAATCGACGTGACGTTCGTCAACTGGCGCGGCTTCTTTGCCGCCCCGGGGCTGCCGGAGGACAAGGCGAACCAGTATCGCAAGGCCCTCGCGGCCATGTATGCCACGCCGGAGTGGAAGGCCGTGCGCGACCGCAACGGCTGGGTGGACATCCACAACTCCGGCAAGGACTTCGTCGCATTCCTGGAGAACCAGGAGAAGGTGATCAAGACCTTGATGCAGCAGCTCGGTTTCCTGAAGTAACCGCCCGAATCAGCCGGGGCGCCCGTTCGAGGGCGCCCCGGCGTGTCTCCCGGTAGCGCGAACAGGAGTGGACTCATGACCCTCGAACGCGCCATCGCCCTGATCTTCATCGTCGTTTGCGTGGTCTACGGATACACGGCCTTCGTGGTCATGGAGGCCTCGATCCTTCCCTTCGAGCGCAACCTGGCGTTCCTGCCCAACGTGCTGCCCAAATGGTTGAGCGTCATCGGCGTGGTGGTGGGGCTTGCGGTGTTGATCCAGTCCCGTGCCGGGGCCGAGGGAGAAGGGGACCCCGACGGCATCGACACCGGCAACCTCCGGCAGTACAACCTCGGCCAGACGATTCTGCTGCTGGTGCTCATGGTGGCCTACGCGCTCCTGCTCCGACCCGTTGGATTCCTGACTACGACGACACTGTTCATCGCGGGCGGCGCCGTCATCCTCGGCGAGCGACGCTACGTGCTCCTGGTTCCGGTCGCCGTGCTGGCGGCGTTCCTGATCTGGTACCTGGTGCAGGAAGTGCTCGGCATTTTCCTCCGCCCCTGGCCGTGGTTCGTCTAGCTGAGGGCACAATCGATGATCGAAGGAATCCTAACCGGTCTGTCGACCGCCTTCAGCATCCAGAACCTGCTCATGGTCATCGCCGGGTGCCTTATCGGCACCTTCATCGGCATGCTGCCGGGCCTCGGACCCATGTCGATCATCGCCATCATGATCCCGGTGGCCATCCAGATCGGTGATCCGGCGGCCGCGCTGATCCTCCTGGCGGGAGTGTACTACGGCGCCATATTCGGCGGCTCCACCTCGTCCATCCTCATCAACGCGCCCGGCGTGGCCGGGACGGTGGCCACCGCATTCGACGGCTATCCCATGGCGCGCCAGGGGCAGGCCGGCAAGGCGCTCACCATCGCCGCCATCGGCTCTTTTTCCGGCGGCACCATCGGCGCCATCCTGCTGATGGGGTTCGCGCCCGGACTGGCCACCGTCGCCCTGTTGTTTCACTCCGCCGAGTACTTCGCGCTCATGGTCGTGGGGCTTGCCGCCATCGCCGCTTTCGCGGGCTCCGGTCAGGTGGCCAAGGCGCTGATGATGACCGTCCTCGGCGTCATGCTGGCGACCGTCGGCGAAAGCGCGCTGTTCAACGCGCCGCGTTTCACCTTCGGCATCTACGACCTGCAGAGCGGCATCAGCTTCATCACCCTGGCCATGGCCCTGTTCGCCCTGCCCGAGGCGCTGTACCTGGTGCTCAACCCGAAGCGCTCGGAACGGGGCGGGGACGGCGGAAGCAAGATCTCGAACCTGCGGATCACCCGCGACGAGGCGAAGGAGATCGCGCCGGTGATCGGCCGCCAGTCGCTTCAAGGGTTCTTCATCGGGGTCATGCCGGGGGCCGGGGCCACCATCGCGTCGTTCCTCGGCTACGCCGTCGAGCGCAACATCGCCAAGGGGGAAGATCGAGCCAAGTTCGGCAAGGGTTCGGTCAAGGGTCTGGCCGCCCCGGAGACCGCCAACAACGCGGCCTGCACCGGCTCCTTCGTGCCGCTGCTGACGCTTGGCATTCCGGGATCGGGCACCACCGCGATCCTGCTGGGCGCGTTGATCGCCCTGAACGTCGCCCCGGGACCGCGCCTCATGGTCGACAATCCCTCGATCTTCTGGGCGGTGATCATCTCCATGTACATCGGCAACGTGGTGCTGCTGATCCTCAACCTGCCGCTGATCCCATACATCGCCAAGCTCCTGGAGATCCCCCGCAACTACCTGATCCCGTTCATCCTGTTCTTCACCATGATGGGCAGCTACATCGGCCAGAACAACGCCACCGAGTTGCTGCTGCTGACCGGCATGGGGTTCGTGGCGACGATCATGCGCATGGCCGGCTACCCGCTGGCGCCGATGCTGATCGGCTTCATCCTCGGGCCTCTGCTGGAGGACAACTTCGCCCGCGCCATGAACCTCACCGACGGCATCAGCTTCATGTGGGAGCGGCCCATGACCGCGGCGCTCCTGATCTTCGCGGTGGTGCTGATCTTCCTGCCGTCGATCCGGGCGGGTTTCGCCAGACTCAAGGGAGACGAAGCCGCCCAGGGAGACTGAGGGTTGCGACGGGCCTTGCCGTTCGTCCTGAGCCCTTCGGTGAACTCAGGACAGGCGGAGCGGAGCGAAGTCGAAGGACGCCATCTTGCTCGGCGGCGTTGATCCGAGGTTCCCGAGGAGCGATCCATGAGTACCGACACGGAGTTACGCGCCCTGCGGGCGGAGCACATCGGCAGCCTGGTCCACCCCGACCCGCTACGGGAAATCTTCCTCCGGCACGACCGCTACGAGGCCGCCGAGGAAGATCTGCTCCGGGCTCAGGACGAAGCCATTCGCGAAGTGATCCGAAAGCAGGAAGCCTTGGGGCTCAAAGTGGTCGGCGACGGCGAACTGCGGCGGCGCAACTTCCAGGAGAGCTTCTCCGCGTGCGTCTCCGGCTTCGACGTAACCCCCGAAGCCGCCCGTTCCTACGCCCATGAGAACGTCAACAAGACGCCCCTGGAACGCGCCGAGCAGGACTTCGACGCTGTCGGACCGGCCATCACTACCCGGCGCAAGGCCGTGGCGAAACTGCGCCTGACCCGCAACCTGCCGCTCGAGGAGTACCGGTTCGCCAGCGGCGCCACCAACCGCCCGGTGAAGCCCACGCTCATCGGCCCGGACCGCATCTCCCAACGGTTCAAGTGGGAAGAGTCCCGGTCCGTGTACCCCGGCGGTCTGGACGAGTTCACCGACGACGTGGTCCGCATCGAGCGGAGCATGATCGCCGACATGGTGGCGGCGGGCTGCCGCTACATCCAGATCGACGCGCCCGGTTACACGGCCTACGTGGACCGCGTGTCGCTGGACCGGATGCGCTCCCGCGGCGAGGACCCGGACGAGAACCTCGAACGGTCCATCCGCGCCGACAACGCCCTGATCGACGGTTTTCCCGGGGTGACCTTCGGCATCCACCTGTGTCGGGGAAACGCCCGCACCCACGACCCCGAGACCGGCGAGTTGGTGCCGCAGTGGCACCGCGAAGGACACTATGACGCCATCGCCGAGCGCCTCTTCAACGGCCTGCGCCACCACCGCTTCCTGCTGGAGTACGACAGCGACCGCGCCGGCTCCTTCGAGCCCCTCCGCTTCGTGCCCGCCGGCAAGACCGTCGTGCTCGGGCTGGTGACGACCAAGAGCGCCCGCCTCGAAAGCGTTGACGAGTTGAGGAGACGCGTGGACGAAGCCGCACGGTACTGTCCGCCGGATCGACTGGCCCTGAGTCCGCAATGCGGCTTCGCCAGCGGCCTCTACCACGAATCCCTGAGCGAGGATGACCAGTGGCGCAAGCTCGAGCGGATCGTGGAGACGGCCTCCGCGATATGGGGCGGGGCGTAGCGGCCGGAGGTCTTCAGTTTTTGGCGTTTGCTGTTTTATGCAGCAACAAGAACACAAAAACCGACCCGATGGACGCGGTGACGATTCCGACCGGTAATTCTTGCGGCGCAAGCAAGAGCCTGCTGAGGATATCTGAACTGGCCAGCAGCGCGGCCCCGACAATTGCAGCCGTCGGTAACAACTGACCGTGTAACGGTCCGGCGAGTCCGCGGGCTATATGGGGTACCATCAGGCCAACAAAGCCGATTACCCCCGCCACCGACACGAACACAGCCGTTGCAAGGGCTGCGACAAAGAACATGCGGAAACGCAACCCTAGCACTGGCACTCCCAGGGTCACTGCGGTCAGGTCTCCGGCCAGCAGGGCGTCCAGCCACCGGCTGCGATAAAGAGAATAAATCAGAATCAGCAACAGGCCTGTGCAGACCAGAGGGAAGGTTTCCCATCTGGCGAGGCCCAGACCGCCCAGCATCCAGAAGATGACCGAATGCGCAGCACGGCTGTCGCCCGCGAAAATCAGGTAATTGGTGACCGCGGAGAACAGGAAGGAAACCGCAAGCCCTGCGAGTATCAGCTTTTCAGGCGCACTCGTGCGCAGCCCGTGGACAAGCGCCAGCACGATACCGGACGCCACAATACCACCACAAAACGCGGCCAGAGGCAGGGTCCAAAATCCGAGGACGTCGCCGGTTACGGTGATCACGAACACCGCCCCTGCGGCAGCACCGGAAGACAGGCCGAACAGGAATGGGTCGGCCAGATCGTTGCGTGTCGTGGTCTGCAGGACAACGCCCACAATGCCCAGGCCAGCCCCGATCACAGCGGCGAACAGAGCCCTGGGCAGCCGCAGGTCAAACACGATCCGATGCAGCGGAGACATATCGCCATCAATCAACCCGATGCCCAGTCCAATCGCGCCAAACGCGTCGGAGACCGGAATGGACGTGGTGCCGTAGATGGTCGAAACCAGCAAGAGGGCGACCAGAGTGGCCGCCCCCAGAAAAAGCACAAGGCCGAGTCGGCCCATGTCAATTAAGACGCGGATGCATGGCCTGTGCCATTTTCGAGATCGCCCGGATGTTTGCCGGTCCGGGGGTCAGCTCTTCGTACCGCAGGCCGATCCAGCGTTCGTTCTTGACCGCGTCCGTCTGGGACATCACCGGATGTTCTTGCAGGAACTTGAAGGTATCCGCTGCGCCATTGCCGGTTTGATAGTCGAGCAGGACCAGGAATTCCGGGTTCGCAGCTGCGACAGCCTCCCACGATGTGCGGCCCCAGCTTGTGTTCATATCATGGGTGATGTTCTCACCCCCTGCTGCGGCAATCATGGCGTCCGGGATGGCGAACCTGCCGGCGGTGAACGGAGCATCCGCCGGGCCATCCAGCAGGAACACACGGGGTTTGGGCAAATCGGCGGTTTGCGTCTTGATTGCGGTCAGTTCTTCTCTCCAACCTGAGACCAGCTCTTCTGCCTTGTCCTCGACATGCATGACCTTGCCCAGACGCAGGACGTCATTGAACAGCAGGTCCATGCTGGCCTCGGGGCGGTCCTTATCCAGATGCACGCAACTTTCGGTCAGGATCATCGTTTTTATGCCAAAGGGTTCCAGCGTGTCCGGAGTCACATCGCCGCCAGGCTTCATGCCATAGTACCAGCCTGCAAAGAACAGATCAGCTTCAACCGCGACAAGGTTCTCGACCGTCGGGTACTTGGGTGCGAGCTCGGGGATATTGCCGCGTAGCGTGTCGAATTCCGGACTGGTCTTGTACCATCCGGTTATGCCGGTAAGGCCAACGATCTTGTCCTGCAGGCCCAGTGCAAAGGCCATGTCGGTCATGTTCATGTCATGCACGACCAAACGCTGGGGCCGAGTTTCGAACACCAGTGGTTGGCCGCAATTGTCGACCGTCACCTCTTGTGCGAATGCACTGCCTGCCATGGCTATGACCAGCACGAAGGACCAGATGTGTTTCATTGGAGGATGCTCCTTTGTTTAAGCTGAGACTGTGGTTTTTCGGATATCCAGCGCCGGGATCATGCGGCCCTCGTGGTGAAAGCACAGGTAATCGACGCCAAAAGTGTCGCGGACCCGTTTGGCTGTCAGCACCTCGGGCACGGGGCCAAAACCGGTAAGCCGCGTTGATTTCATCAGCGCGACATGGGTGAAGAATTCGGGGATCATAACCAGGTCGTGGACGATCATCACCACCGTGATCCCCATTTCCGCGACTAGAGAAAGTACCCGCCCTTTTGCATCGGGATCGAGATGATTGGCGGGCTCGTCCAGGAACAACAGGGAAGGATTCTGTGCGAATGCCCGCGCAATATGGGCACGCTGGCGTTCACCTCCGGACAGTACACCCACCCGTTTATCCGCCAATGCGCCAAGCCCGGTCAGATCGAGAATTCTGTCAAGCTCAGCTGCGTGTCGTTCCTCGGAATGGTCAGCCCAAATTGGTATCTGGCCCAAGGCAACGTAGTCCCGGAGGTACAATCTGCCGTCCGGCAACTCTTGCTGGCTGACAACGGCAACCATGCGGGCGCGTTCCTTGTCAGACATCTGTTTGAGGCTGCGTCCATTGATTTGGACATCGCCCAAGACCGCTTTTTCTACGCCACAAAGCAGGTTCAACAGAGTCGTTTTCCCGGCTCCGTTCGGACCGGCAATTGCCAGAATGTCGCCCCCATCCAACTCGAACGAAACGCCTTGCAACAGAACGTCGCCGTTCAGGGCATGGTATTCCAGATCTCTGGCAACCAGAAAGGGCGAACTCGTCATACGGACAACTCCGATTCCAACCGCGGCACGCGAGACAGGGTCTTTGTGAACAGAGGACGCGGACGGTCAGTGGCTTATTGATAATCTATTATCAATAAGGACTTTTGTCAAACACCCCCAGCGACGGTTGGGTGTACGACAGAATCTTGATCCGCGAGATCACGAGCGCTGCTGGCCATGGAGAGCGTCCGGCTTCGCGGCCTGCCGCCGCGTACGACGGAGAAACGGTGTCGCCGGAGCTAACGCCCGGGTGCGATGGCGGCTTGCCCCGCCTGAGGCCACGCGCAGGGTGCGCTCGCCTTGGACAGACGCTCTTCCAGCGGCAGACTCTCATCCCAGTGGTAGGCAATGAAGCGCCGGCCGTTGATGCCATCGGACGCCTCCGACGCGAGCCACACCACCGGTTTCTCCATGACCGGCGGCTGTATAAGCTGCTCCCGGTCGTAAGGGGCATCCTGGGGTATCAGGTTGGTGTTGGCCGGCCCGCCCGGCACCAGCACGTTGGCGGTAACGCCGGTGCCTTCGAGCTCCTGGCACAGGGTGGCCATGAAGGCTTCGTGGCCCGCCTTGGATGGCCCGTAGGGCGAGCCCCAGGCCCGGTACATGGTGTCCAGGCTTGTGGTGACGCCGATGATCCGGCCCCATCCCTTCTCGATCATGTGCCCGGCCGCGGCGCGTACCATGTAGAAGGGGCCGGCGCAGTTCACCGCGAAAACCCGCAGCCAGGCCTCGGGCGACACCTCCCAGCACTTCTCGCGGAACTCGGAGGTCAGGCCGACGTTGCGCGGGTTGGTGCCGGCGTTGTTGACGAGGATGTCCAGGCCGCCCAGGTCGGAGATGGCGGAGTTCACCGCGCGCGCCGCGCTCTCCCAACTACTCACGCTTTCCACGATGGGCAGCACACTGTCCTTGCCGGCCTCGGCGCGCACCTCGTCCGCAGTCCGGTTGACCCACTCCTCGCTCACGTCCATCATGGCCACGCGCGCCCCCGCCGCGGTCAGGGCGAACGTCATGCGACGGCCGAATCCGACGGGGCTGCCGGCCCCGGTCACCAACGCCACTTTTCCTTCCAAGGGTTTGTCAGCCATTTGCGGGCGCCTCCTCTTCGTCATTGTCACGGGCGAACCGTCTGCCTCGGCAGGCATTCTGCAAGGGACACTACATGAGTGGCCCTCAACATACAAATTGGCGCCAGGATACGACGACCACGTGCACGACGGCTTGTTCCCGTGAGAGCGACGGCTTGATCGTCTTTGCTCTTGCGGCGATTCGCTGACTCGGACCGGGCTAGGCCCTCACCCGGCCGTCGGCCACCCTCTCCCAGAGGGAGAGGGGTTGTATTTGATTACTCGGACAGGCTCCTAGGGCGGCGCTTCCAGCCGCGCCTCCACGAACGCCGGAGGGGGCTCCCCGCCGGCCGGCAATGGCCGCGCGCCGGCCGCATCGAGCAGTCCCCGCAGGAACGCGTTCTGGCGTTCCCTGGCGGCCCACAGGGGCACGCCCCGGGTCATGATGGCGAAGAACGTGCGGCCGTACTTCCGCGTGTACGCGACGCCGGCCAGGGTCCCGATCCTCAACACCCGCACCGTCCCCGACTTGCCCACCACCGCTCCGCGATAACGCGGCGCCTCCAGCCGGTCCCGCAAGGTGCCGGCATCGACGCCGGCCACCGGAAGCACATCCGAGAAAGAGAGGCCGTGCTTGTCGAGAGTCTGTTCCAGGGCCGCGAACATGGCCACCGCGGCCCGCGGGCTCAGCTGGTTGTTGCGGCCGTCGCCGGCGGAGTTGTCGATGACGATGGCCGAGCGGGGAACGCCGGTGACGCTTGCCCGCAAGATGCGCTGAACCGCGTCGGGACCGCCGATCTGGTACGAGAACTCGTGGAAATTGTCGTTCGAGTGACTGTTGAAGTCCTTGAGGTGGCGCAGCAGCGGCGGCGAGGCGTGCACCACGAGCGCGCGCGGCGTACGATGCTCTTTCCTCTTCCGGCCCGCGCCGCGCCCGAAGCGGAGCAGGTAGTCCTTCAACGGCATGGATGCGCCGGGGGACAGCGCCCGGGTGACCACCGGCCAGCTATCGGCGGCCAGGCGGCCCGTCCATACACGCTTGAGCCTGCGCCCGGCAGGGTCGGGAGTCCAGTCGAAGTAGAACGGCCCTTCGACGCGGATCGCTCCGTTGACGCGGCGGATACCCTTGTCCCGGAGCGCCAGCAGGACCCGGAACGCGTTGGCGAAGAGGAAGTACGGATCGCCCTCCGCCCGCACCACCAGGTCCCCGTCAAGGGTCCCGCCGTCCACGGTACCCGCCGCCAGGAACCCAGTCCGAAAGCGCCGGTCCGGATCGAGCTTCGACAGAAACGCCAGCGTGGTGGCGACCTTGGTGACCGACGCGGGATGGTATGGGCGCGTGGAGTTCAGCGCCGCCAGCACCTTGCCGTTCTCCGCCCGCACGAAGACTCCGTGGTCCGCCCCGACCTCCCTCCGTGCCAGGACCTGAAGCGGAGGCTCGGCGGCGGACACCGACCCGGCCAGAAGGCAAACAGCTACGAATGCGAGGACGAAGGGACTACGCATGGATTCACAACCCGGCTTGGAGCGGCGCGACGACAGCCCGGCGCCTTGCGGCGGCCGACCGGGGGGAGTATTCAGGAATGGCGACGGCAACGTCAAGGGATGATGTCAGGAGGACCACGGCATGGGTGTTCTGATCGACGGCAAGTGGCACGAGGACGGTCAGGTACAGACCGATTCGCGCGGCAGCTTCGTGCGGGACGATTCCGTCTTTCGCAACTGGGTCACCGCCGACGGTGCCCCGGGCATTACCGGCGATGGAGGCTTCGGCGCGGAACCCGGTCGCTACCACCTGTTCGTCTCTCCGTCGTGCCCGTGGGCGCACCGCACCATGATCCTGCGCAAGCTGAAGCGCCTGGAGGACGTCGTCTCCATGTCCAGCGCGGACCGGCCCAAGACTGCGGGCTGGTCCTATTCCGAGGGCATCGACGACCTCGGCCCCGGCGACGACGGCATCTTCCGGCTGCACCAGGTCTACACCGCCGCCAAGCCCGACTACAGCGGCAAGGTCACGGTGCCGACCCTGTGGGACCGTAGGCGCCGCACCATCGTCAACAACGAGTCCTCGGAGATCATCCGCATGTTCAACGCGGCGTTCGACGGCCTGACCGACGCGGGCGAAGACTACTGCCCGGCCGACCTGGGCGCGGAGATCGAGCGCATCAACGACTTCGTCTACGAGCACGTGAACAACGGGGTGTACCGCGCGGGTTTCGCCAAGTCGCAGGAGGCGTACGAGGAGGCCGTAAAGAAGGTCTTTCACGGCCTCGACACCATGGAGGGGTGGCTTGCCGAACGACGCTACCTGGCCGGCGACCGTATCACCGAGGCCGACTGGCGGGCCTTCCCGACGTTGCTGCGCTTCGACCTCGTCTACCACGGCCACTTCAAGTGCAACCTCCGGCGCGTGCAGGACTATCCCAACCTGTGCGGCTACCTCCGCGAGCTGTACCAGTGGCCGGGAGTCCGGGAGACCTGCGACCTCGACAGGATCAAGGCGGGCTACTACGGCAGCCAGTCCCACGTGAACCCCACGGGCATCGTCCCCGTGGGTCCGTCCATGGATCACCTGGAGGAGCCGCATGGGAGGGAGGCGCTGCCGGCCGCGGGGTAGCGCGAGCCCGCTCCAGTTTGACTGTCACGGCAGGTGCATCATAAACAGGAACCACACCAGCGACACAAGGAGACCGGTCATGAGCGAACGCGTATGGGATCGTTATCTTTCGGAACAGGACAAGGCGCACGTGGCGATGAAGCCGCCCAGGCCCATCGGCTTCGGCAAGAGGCCCGCCCTGCTCCTCATCGACCTCTACCGCTGGGTCTTCGGCGACAAGCCCGAGCCCGTGCTGGAGGCCATCAAGGACTGGCCGGGAAGCTGCGGCATGGCCGGCTGGAACGCCATCCCCCACATCCAGAAACTGCTGCAGACGGCGCGCGAGGTGGGGATTCCCGTCATCCACATTTCGGGGCTGCCCGAGGCCGGCGTCGACGAGTGGTCCTTCCGACGCGACGGGGGAACCGCCAACCTGTCGGCCGAGGCCCTGGAGAGGCGCCGCACCAAGTTCGACATCATCGACGAGGTGGCGCCGCAACCCGGCGAGGCGGTGCTGCGCAAGCTCTCGCCCAGCGCGTTCTGGGGCACGCCGCTGGTGGCGCACCTCAACCAGCACGACATCGACACCGTCATCGCCTGCGGCGAAAGCACCAGCGGCTGCGTCCGCGCCAGCGTGGTGGACGGCTGCACCTACCGCTTCCGCATGGTGGTGGCCGAGGAGTGCGTGTTCGACCGCCACGAGGCGTGCCACGCCATCAACCTCTTCGACATGAATCAGAAGTACGCCGACGTGCTGCCGCTCGACGACATCGTGCAGTACCTGCACGCGTGGCGGGCGGAACGGCCGGCAGAGGCGTAACTCATCCCGCGCCGTCCGCCGCCCCGTCATTCCGGCTTTCGCCGGAATGACGGGGCGGAATTCTCCGGTTAGCTATTGCTCAGGTTGCTGGGCTGCCCGTCTTCCCGCAGCTTCACCCCGCCGTCGTTGGCGGCTTGGCGCAGGCGGTCCCACTCGTCCCTGAAGCCGTGGGTGTGGCCCCGGAAGTGGGGCATGACGTAGCGCGCGAAGAGCTCCAGCGAGCGGCGCAGGTTCTGGCTGCCGGTCCACTCGTGGGTGGTGAGCAGGAGGCCGCCGAAGCCGCCTGTCTCCTGCTGCATGCGCTCGATGTGGCGGATGGCGTCGTCCGGGGTGCCGATGATCCAGTCGCGGCGGTCCGCGGCCGAGCGCGCGGTGATCTCCGACGCCGGCTGGTCGGGATAGGACTCGTAGGGCCTCTTGAGGCCGATGGCGAAGAAGTACTCCATGTCGCGGGCGATGCCCGCCTCCACGTCCGCCCAGGCCTGCTCCCGCGTCTCCGCGAGATAGACGCTGGTGGCGATGCGCCAGTTGTCCCGGCTGGCGGTCTTGCCGTACTTGGCCGCGGCGGCCTCCACGGTCTTCCACTGCTCGGAGTGGGCGGGGTTGCGCCAGCGGTTCTTGCCCGCGGGCGACAGCAGCATCATGTCGTGCTTGCCGACCATCTCGAGGCTCCCGGAGGTTCCCGAGGAGGCCACGGCCAAGGGCATGCGCGGCTGCTGGTACGAGCGGAGCTGCAGCCGCATACCCTCGAAACTCCAGAACTCGCCGTGGTGATCGATGGGCTCGGGCGACTCCAGCAGGCGCACGATGACGTCCACCGATTCGGCCAGCATGGCATGGAGCTTTTCGTTGGGAAGACCGAAGAGCTTCTTGTCGGTGACCAGCGCACTCGGCCCCACCCCCAGGATGGCGCGCCCGCGCGTCAGGTGGTCGAGGAAGGCCATGCGCTCGGCCACGTGGAACGGATGGTGGAACGGCGTGTTGATGACCGAGGTGCCGAGACGGATGCGCTTGGCGTGGGCCGCGGCCTTGGCCAGTGCCAGCTCCGGCGCGGGCATGTTCTCCCAGCCGCCGGAATGATGCTCGCCGATGAAGAACTCGTCGAAGTCCAGCTCCTCGGCGTAGTGGATGAGCGAGATGTCCCGGTCGAACGCCAGCGCCGGGTTCTCCGACGGGTCGTGGATCGGCATCATGAAAAAGGAGAACTTCATCGTCATACCTCGAAATAACCGCCGGTGATGGCGTCGTTCCACAGCTTGATGGCGGCCGGGGCCACACCCCGGGGCAACCCTTCCTCGGCCTTCCAGAAGCTGTGGACACCCGCGCCGAGGTGGGTCAGATGGGTCTTCGGCGCCGGGCGCATGGCCGCGAAGGCGGGCAGGATCACCTCCTTGTAGACCTCGGGGCTGTGGTCCCGGCTGTCCTTGGTGATGACGAAAAGAAACGGCGGCAGCGGCCGCGCGTCCGGCCCCGACAACTCGCGCGGATAGCCCCGGTAGCGTGCGATGAGCGCGTCGGTCTCCTCGCCGTTCATGCCGAGCCGCTCGGCGCTGACCCTGGCGGCCTCGGTCAGCGACGCCGCGATGTCGTGGGTGACGACGTATTCCGCCTTGAACTGCGGCCGCGCCCTGGCCCTTTCCCAGTTGTCGAGGATCTCCTCCATGAGCAGGGGCAACTGCATCAGCGCCGCCGGTCCCTGCTGCCCCAGCGCCTCGGGTCCGGCGTAGCGGGCCAGGTCGCGCCAGGTGCGGATGTAAAGCTCGTTGAAGGGGTCGCTGCGCACGGCATCGTCGGTGCTCACGCGCTCGAAACCGGAAACCTTCCCCAGGGAGCCGCTCCAGTTGTCGCGCATGGCTCCCACGTGGCCGAAGGGCGTGTGCTCGGTGGCCACCACGCCGGCGAAGTTGGGCACGCGCTGGGACAGCATGGAGACGAAGGGGCCGCCGGTGGAGTGGCCCTCGCCGTAGATGGAGAACGCCCCCTCGGGCAGGTGCCGGCACATGGCCTCCTTCATCCCTTCCTCGAAGGCCACGGGCCACGCCGCCATGCGGTAGTAGAAGTTGGTGCCGGGTCTGGCCCGGGCGACGGTCCGGGTGCCGTAGCGCGCGCGCATGGAGACGTCGCGGGCGACCTCGTATTCGTCTCGCCCGATGGACTCGCCCTGCTTCCAGATGGGCGTGCGGACGCTGCCGTCCGGGTGGATGGTGTCGCCCGGCCAGTCCCGGCCGGCCTCGGAGAAGTTGAACCGGCCCGGAAACGTCCCGCTCAGGACCTTGAAGCCGAACTTGCCGGCGGCGACCATAGCGACGCTCTCCATGGTCTTGTAGTCGCCCGAGCCGCCGTGGAGCAGGAAGATCCCCACCTCCTTGCCGTCCGCCCCGCGTGCGATCCTGGCCTCGTCCCGGGGCTGGTAGACCACCATGCCGATGTCCCAGTCCATGCCCAGGACCTCGATCCGGATGATGTCCTCCTCGACGCTCACCGGGATGTCGGGCATGCCCAGCACCGCCTCGGAATCGCGGATGATCTGTTCGCGCGATACCGTCGCGGGCAATTCGATACGTGAACCGGTCATGGAAGTCCTTTCGCTTGGCGAACCCTCCCCTGTCTACTACAGAGACGCTCTGCCCGCCACAAGCCTTGCAAACACGCCCCGCAAACGCCCCCGGCCGGCCAAGGGAGCGCCGGGCGCCATCGTTTGACAAGGGTGCGAGAGCCGTCCACAAAGTTCATGGAAAGGTCGTCGACCGGGAGTCCCATGAGTCTGTCCGGGTAGTCAAACACAACCCCTCTCCCTCTGGGAGAGGGTGGCCGAAGGCCGGGTGAGGGCCTAGCCATGTTCCGCTTCTCCCCCAACCCCAACAGCGCCGAACGCATCCGCTGGACCGACTGGAGTCCGGCCGCCTTCGAGCACGCACGCGCCGAAGGAAAGCCGGTGATGCTCTTTCTGGGGGCTTTCTGGTGCGGCATCTGCCAGCGCATGGACGAGACGACCTTCTCGGACACCGAGATCATCGCGCTGTTGAACGCCTACTTCGTGCCGGTGCGCGTGGAAGACGCCCAACGGCCCGACATCGACGTGCGCTACAACCGCAACGGCTGGCCCACCATCGTGTTCCTGAGCGCGGAGGGGGACTACCTGGCGAGCGTGAACTACCTGTCGCCCAAGGACTTCAGCGACGTTCTCGTGCGCGTCCACGTGGGCTACCAGGAGCGCACGCCGGCTCCCGCGACGGATGCGCCCGTACACGACCCGACGGCCGGCAAACCGGTGTTGCGGCCGGAAGCGGTCGACGAAATCGCGGAGATCGTATGGAACCTGGCCGATCCCCTGCACGGCGGCTACGAGGCGGAGTGGAAGTTTCCCCACTGCAACGCCAGCGAGTTCCTGCTGGGCCGTTATGAGGCGACCGGCGATACACGCTACCTCAACCACGTGCGGCTTACCCTCTACAGCATGCGCCAGAGCAAGACTCATGACCCGGAGGGCGGCTTCTTTCGCTACTCCTCGAAGCCCGACTGGAACGAGCCCCATCACGAGAAGCTCCTGCCCGACCACGCCGGCCTGCTGGACAACGCCCTGCACGTATTCGAGCTCACCGGGGAACCCTTCTTCCGGGAACTCGCCGAGGAGATCCTCGACTACCTGGACCAGGGTTTCCGCGACTCCGCCGAACCTTATTTCCACGGCTGCCGCGACTACATCCGCGTCACGCCGGGCCGCGACCTCCCACCGGAGTCGGTTCTGCACAGAAACCGGGGCATGTTCTCCATCACCGATCCCTGGATGTACACGGACGCCAACGCCCGCGCCGTCTCCGCCTGCCTGCGTGCCGCCGGCACCCTCGCGCGCAAGGACTGCGGCGAACGCGCCCTGAAGACGCTGCGGTTCCTGCTGGAGCGTTGTTGGGACGGCACCGGCTGCGTGGCCCACTACTTCGACGATGGGCCGCGGTTGAGCGGACTCCTCGCCGACCAAGCCATCATGGGACAGGCCCTGGCGGAGGGGTTCGAGGCCGCCGGCGAGCCCGCCTTCCTCGAACGCGCGGAGGCTCTGGCGGACTTCGTTGGCACGAGGTTACGGAATCCGGCGGGCGGTTTCTTCGACATTGCGGAGACGGGCCCTGCCTTCCTCAACTATCCCCTGACCCTCGTCACTGACAACGGCGCCGCGGCGCGCTTCTTCCTCAAGCTCCATGCCCTGACCGCGAGGCCGGAACACCTCGACGCGGCGGCGTGGGCGCTCAAGTGCTACCACGGAGACTTCACGGAACACGGCGTCCACGCGGCGCAGTACGGCACGGCCCTGGCTGCATATACGGAAGCATCACACTCCGACTGCTGACCGCGTCGCCGCTTTGCCATTGCCGCGCGAATGTGGAATTCTATGGCGACTCCGGCGCATGGAGGCACCACGTGAATCTGACACTGGCGTACCACCCGGTAGAAATCCTTCGGTTCGGCGCAGCCACCCGGCTGGACGGAACCACCCTCGAAATCAACGCGGACGAGCTTCGCGCGCTTCTGCTTGAAGACGAGGCCCTCGCCGATGTCGCCTTGGAGCACGTTGCGCCCGGCGAGGACTGCCGGGCGGGACCGGTCTTCGACATCATCGAGCCCAGGGCCAAGGCGGCGGGCGACGGCCCGGACTTTCCGGGCATTCTCGGGCCTCCGCTGACGGCGGGCAAGGGCACCACCCACGTGCTCTCGGGGATGGCGGTGACGGTGCTGGACGAACACGCCGCGGGCGGATCACGCGGCTCCATCGGCCGCGTCCTGGAGATGACCGGACCGGCGGCCGAGGGTTCGTGCTACTCGCCGTTGCACCACCTGGTGGTCGTCCCCCGGCTGGCCCCGGGAAAGGACGGGGCCACGGCTCAAAGGGCGAAGCGGGTGGCCGGGCTCAAGACCGCGGTCTATCTCGCCCGGGCCTCGACGGCGCATGCACCCGCCGAAAGCCGGACCTTCGAGCCGGTGGATCCCGGGCCGCCGGGCCGTGAAGGCCTGCCCCGGGTGGCGTACGTGGGACAAATATTCTCCCGCCAACGCCGCGCGGAGCTGGACGAGCCGGTGCTCTACGGGCACAACACCACCGGGATGCTGCCGGTGCTGCTGCACCCCGACGAGTGGCTGGACGGCGCGGTGGTGACATCCTACTACACCTCCATGGGAGGCGCGGAGACCTACCTTTACCAGAACCATCCCATCATCACCGAGCTTTACAGGCGACACCACGCCGGCGAGCTCAACTTCGTCGGCACGGTGGCGAGCATTGCGGGATCGGACAACACCGACCGGGACCGCAACTGCCGCACCGCCGCGTCCCTGGTCAAGTGGGCGCTGAACGCCGACGCCGCGGTGCTGACCAAGTACGGCGGCGGCGTACCCCACGCCGACCTGGCCGAGACCGCCCGGCTGCTGGAGTCGGAGGGCATCCGCACCTCGGTGATGGTCTCGGACGTGTCGCGGGACCGCCGCGTGGAATCGGCCCTGCTGTTCAACTTCCCCGAGGTCGACGCCATCGTCTACGGCGGCGGCAACGACACCCGGTGGGAGGTTCCGCCGGCCGGACGGGTCATCGCGGCGACCCCGGCCATCGGCGAGCTGCTGGCCGGGGCGCGGGAGCTGGGCGCCATGAACGTGGCCGGCGTGACCAACCAGCAAGGCGCGTCGCGGCTGCGAGCGGTGGTCTATTAGGGAATGACGTTGTTTCCGACAGGGAGGCCCAAGCCATGAGGATCGTCCACTACCTGAATCAGTTTTTCGGAGGAATCGGCAGCGAGGAGGAAGCCAACAGCCCTCTTCAGGAGGCCGAAGGGGCCGTTGGCCCGGGCCGCCTGCTGGAGCAGACCATCGGTGACGGAGCCACCGTGGTCAAGACGCTGATATGCGGCGACAACCATGCCGTGGAGCACCAGGACGAACTGGTGGCAGCGGTCATGGAGCGGGTGCGCGACGCACGGCCCGACCTGTTCGTCGCCGGCCCGTGCTTCGACGCGGGACGCTACGGCATGGCCGCGGGCGCCCTGTGCAGCGCGGTGCAGAGCGAGCTCGGCATACCTGCCGTCACCGCCATGCACGAGGAGAACCCGGGCGTGGACCTCTACCGCGAGAGCCTCTACATCGTCGACTCCGGGAGGAACGCCGCCGGCATGAAGCAGGTGGTCCAGCGCATGGCCTGGCTGGCCCGGAAGCTGGTCGCCGACGAACCCATCGGCACGCCCCGCGAAGCGGGCTACCTGACCCGTGGCCTGATACGGGACCGGTTCGTCGAAAGGTCCTCGGCCGAGCGGCTCGTGGACATGGTCCTGGCCAAGGTCCAGGGCCAGCCGTTCGACACCGAGATGCCCATCACCTCGTTCGAGCCCGTGGCCAAGCCAAGGGGCGTGGACGACCTCTCCAGGGCCAAGGTGATGCTCATCACCGACGGCGGCCTCGTGCCCAAGGGCAATCCGGACAACATTGAAGGAATGGCGGCCACTCGCTGGGGCGCCTACGACATCTCCCAGGCCGACGACCTCGCGGGCGACGACTACGAGATCTCCCACGGCGGCTACGATCCCCGCTTCGTCCAGGCCGACCCCGACCGCCTGGTGCCCCTGGACGCCCTGCGGCAACTGGAGAAGGAAGGCGTCGTCGGCAAGGTCCACGACGAGTTCCTGTCCACCTCCGGCCTCTCCAACCCGCTCTCCAATACCCGGCGGCTGGGCCGGGAAATGGCGGAGAAGGTGAAACAGGAGGGGATCGACGCCGTCATCCTCACCTCCACGTGAGGCACCAGCACTCGCAGCGGCGCTGCGATCACCACCGAGCTCGAGAAGGCCGGCGTCCCGGTCGTGCAGATGACCTCGGCCCTCCCCATCGCCAAGATGGTCGGCTCCAACCGCGTCGTGCTGGGACACGGCATCGTCCACGTGGCGGGAGACGCGAGCCTGCCGGCTGACGAGGAGAAGGCGTTGCGTCGGAAGCTCGTCGAGGAGGCACTGGATTCGCTGAAGGCGGAGGGGAACGCGGGATAGCGCAAGCCGCAATTTCGTCGCGGCGACCCTCGCCGATCGGACGGCCGGCGCTCCGCGGAAAGGGGCGGGTCAGCCGCCCGCGGGCTCGAGGCGCGCGATCACGCCGCTGGTTTCGTCGCTCAGCAGATAAACGTAGCCGTCCGGCCCCACCCTCACGTCCCGGATACGGCCGATGGTCCGCTCCAGTATCCGTTCTTCGCGCACCACTCGTTCTCCGTCCAGCTCGAGCCGCGACAAGAGGCGGAACCGGAGCGCCCCCACCAGCAGGTTGCCGCGCCAGCCGGGGAACTGGTCGCCGTCGTAGAAGGCCATTCCCGAGGGGGCGATGGACGGCGTCCACTGGTAAAGCGGCTGGGCCATGCCCTGCTTGTGGGTCCCCTCGCCGATGCGCGTGCCGATGCCGTAGTTCCTTCCATAGGTGATCACCGGCCAGCCGTAGTTCACGCCCGCCCGGATGATGTTGACCTCGTCGCCGCCCTGCGGGCCGTGCTCGTGGGTCCAAAGCTCGCCAGTCCTCGGATGGATGGACGCGCCCTGGATGTTGCGGTTCCCGAGGGTGTAGATCTCGGGTCTTGCACCGGCCACCGACCGGAAGGGGTTGTCCCGTGGCACGCCGCCGTCCTCGGTGAGACGGATGACGGAGCCGGCGTGATTGCCGAGGTCCTGCGCGCTCGGGCGGTTGCCCCGATCTCCCAGTGTCAGAAACACGTGGCCCTTGCCGTCGAACACCACCCGGCCGCCGAAGTGCCGGCCGCCGAATGACTTCGGCAAGGCCCTGAACAGGACCTTCACGCCGGTGAGGCGATGGCCGTCGAGCCGGCCGCGGGCGAGCTCGGTGCCGTAGCCCCCGTCGCCCCTGCCGGCATAGGCGAGATAGACCAGCCGATTACGCGAGAAATCGGGATGCAGCACCACGTCGTGCAGCCCGCCCTGCCGCCTTTCCGTGACCGCGGCGGGAAGTCCGGAGATGGGAATGGGATCCAGCGTTCCGTCGGCGGCCACGTACCGCAGGCGGCCGGCCCGTTCAGTGACCAGCATCCGTCCGTCGGGCAGGAATGCGAGGGACCACGGGCGCTCGAGCCCGCGGGTCAGGATGCGGACGCGTACTGTATATCGCTCGGTTTGTTCGATGGTGTCCGGCACCGCGAGTCCGGACCAGCCCAAGATGATGACAAAAGCGCCAGCGGCGACGCGGTGCGCCAGACGGCCAAACTGTAGCCGCCAACAGGTCAACCCGAAACGTTTCATGAACATCACCCCTCTCGACCCATTGTCCGCCATCACAGCTCGGCGGTAGAGGACTACTCGCGCATTTCCAGCGTACATGTTTGGGAGCGACACACAACAAGCCCGCTCACTGACCTTGCTCACCCTGCCCCAGGGTCGTCAGCAGCCCCGGATGTATCTATGCAGAAATAACTTACCGTGTTATATTTACATGGATGATTGACCGTCAGATCAAACCGACCTTGAATCGTCTCCTGGACACGAACCCGGCTGTTGTCCTGATCGGGCCACGCCAGGTCGGCAAGACAACCCTCGCTCGGGAGCTCGCATGCGACCGGAGTGCAGTCTACCTGGATCTGGAGCGGCCAAGCGACCTAGCCAAGATTGCCGACATCGAAAGCTACTGTGAAGAAACCGCCGACCATCTGCTCGTTCTCGACGAAATACACCGGGCACCCGATTTGTTCGCCCCACTGCGCAGCATCATCGATGAACGCAGGCAGGCCGGCAAAAGGACCGGACAATTCCTGTTGCTTGGCTCCGCTTCCATCGACCTGCTGAAGCAGTCGAGCGAGACCTTGGCAGGCCGCGTCGCCCACTGCGAACTGCATGCTCTCAATGCCCAGGAGGTGCCCGTGGGAGAGCTGCGCCGTCTCTGGTGCCGAGGCGGACTCCCTGAGAGCTACCTCGCCTCTGGGGACCAGGAGAGCCTGGAGTGGCGCCTGGACTTCATCCGCACCTACCTCGAACGCGACATCCCGCAATTCGGGCCGCGTATTCCTGCCCAGACGCTAGGCCGCCTCTGGACCATGCTGGCCCACAACCAAGGACAACTCCACAACGCCGCCGCGCTGGCGCGCGGACTGGAGGTCAACGGCGTCACCATCGCGAGGTATCTCGACTTGATGGTGGATCTCCTCCTCGTGCGTCGACTGCCGCAGTGGACCAGCAACCTGGGGAGGCGCCTCGTCAAGGCGCCGAAGGTCTACGTCAGAGACAGCGGCATCTGCCATGCGCTCCTGGGCATCGAGACCATGGAAGAACTGCTCGGCCATCCCGTCATCGGAGGCAGTTGGGAAGGCTACGTGATCGAGAACATCATCAGCGCGCTGCCGAGACGAGCCTCCTACGGCTACTACCGGACATCAGGCGGCGCCGAGGTAGACTTGGTCATCGATATCGGCGCCGGGGAAATCTGGGCGGTGGAGGTCAAGCGGAGCTCGGCGCCCACCGTATCCAAGGGTTTCCATAACGCATGCGAGGATCTGCGGCCAGCCCGGAAATTGGTTGTACATGCCGGTAAGGATAGCTTTCCCCTCGTCAAAGACATACGGGCCGTGACGCTGCCTGCCATGATCGAGATGTTGGGACAGTCACCGACTTGAATCCGGCTGCTAACTGGCCGAGTGAAGGTAGAGATAGGAGCGTGAGCCATGAGAACACGCGGACGCACGGCGCTGACCGGGATCACGATCGCGGCGATGCTGGCGCTGCAAGGGTGCACCGAGAGCATGGTGGTGGAGACAGTGTTCGACATGGACAAATACAACGTGAACCAGTGCCTGCAGCAGCCGCAGCCGACACACTCGGGGGTCACGTTGCCGAAGGGTACACGCGGGACGTTCCAGGAAGACGGAGAACGGGCGATATTCTTCGTGGAGCCCGAGGACGGGGGGGTCCCGGTCATGTACGACATCACCGGCCTCGGATGGTCGATGAGAACGTGCCGTGCGGGCGACTGAAGGCGAGGGTCGGGAGTACTGTTCCTCCCGCAGTGGCAGTGAGACATACCGCCTGCCCGTAACGTCGCACATCCCTCACGGCATGACCATCCCGCCGTTGACGTGCAGCGTGGCGCCGGTGACGTAGTCACTCTCGTCGCCGGCGAGAAAGAAGATACCGTCGGCGATCTCCTCGGGCATGGCGGCCCGTCCCATGGGGAGCGTGCCGGACAGCGCGGCCCACTCGTCCGCGTCGTACTTGCCCCGCACCCGCTGGGTGCCGGTGAGGCCGGGGGCGATGGTGTTCACGCGGATGCCGTGGGGCGCCAGCTCCGTGGCCAGGGACTTGGAGAAGGCGATGATGGCCGCCTTGGAGGCGGCATAGTGGGTCCGCTCCGCGCCGCCGGTGATGCCGAAGTTCGAGGCGGTGTTGACGATGGTGCCCTGCCCCGCCCGCTTCATGGGCGCGATGACGGCCTGGGAGCACAGGAACGTGGTCTTGAGGTTGAGGTCGATGCACTCCTTCCATTGGGCGGGGGTGACTTCGTGAATCGCGCCCTTGTGGAACGTGCCGCCGGCGAGGTTCACCAGCACGTCGATGCGGCCGCAGGCGGCCAGGATTTTCTCGAAGGCTGCCGTAACCTCTCCCTTTTGCGTCAGATCCGCCTGGATGAACTGCCCCTCCACCGGCGTGCCCTCAAGGAGCGCCAGCGTCGCCGCGCCCGCGTCCGCGTCCCGGTCCAGTATCACCGGACGGTAACCCTCTTCGCTGAAACGAAGCACCGTGGCGCGGCCGATGCCGCTGGCGCCGCCGGTCACGACAATCACCTTGGCGTTCATCACGAGTTCCTTCTTTTCCAAGCCGCACGCGCCCACCGCACAGTCCGGCGGCGCTATTGCATGATCGCTCCGCCGTTGACCACCACGGTCTGTCCGGTGACGAACTTCGCCCGGTCGCTGGCGAGGAACACCGCCGCCTTGGCCATGTCCCGCGGCTGGCCGATACGCCCTAACGGGATTCTGGCCGCGCTGGCGTAGAGCTCCTCTTCGGTCCTGTGGCCCCTCGGTTGAGCGGTGTCCGACACACCCGGACAGATGCAGTTGACGGCGATGCCCGAGGGCGCCAGCTCCAGCGCGAGGCTCTTGGTAAAGCCGATGATGCCGCCCTTCGAAGCCGCGTAGTGGGCGCCGTTGTCAGCCCCCTGGAGTCCCCGGCCGGAGGTAATGCTGATGATGCGCCCGCTCCGCTGCGTGAGCATTTGCGGCACCACCGCCCGGCTGCACAGGAACGTGCCGAACAGGTTGGTGCCGATGACCCGTTCCCACTCGTCTTCGGGCATGTTCGCCACCGTATTGGTGGGATAGATGCCGGCGTTGTTGACCAGGATGTCGACCTTGCCGAAACGGTTCAGGCAGGCCCGCACCATGGCGTCGACGGAGTCTTCCCGCGATACGTCGGTGGCGTGGGCGAGGGCGGTGCCGCCGCCCTCTTCGATCTTCCGCTGCACCGCGTCGGCGGTTTCCTCCCGCAGTTCCGCCACCACCACGCTCGCGCCCTCTTCCGCCATCGCCACGGCGATGGCTTCGCCGATCCCCTGCCCCCCTCCGGTGACGATGGCCGTCCGGCCTTCGAGTCTTTGCATAAGGATGGTATTTAGAAACTTCCGCCCGCGTTGGCAACACGGGCCGCCCGGAGGCCCCGCGGATTATCGTGCGAATCAACCGGACAGGACACTAGACATGGACACGGCAGTCCCGCTCGACATCCGCAACGTCTCGTACTCGGCGGACCGGCATACGATCCTCGACTCCATCGACTGGACCGTCGGCCGGGGCGAGCACTGGGTGATCCTGGGGCCCAACGGCTCGGGCAAGACCACTCTGCTCAAGATGGCCTGCGGCTATCTGTGGCCCAACCAGGGCGGGGCCGTCTACCGCAACGGCAGCCGGCGGGTGGATCTCCGGGAGCTGCGCAAGGGGATCGGGTGGGTCACCGCCTCGCTTACCCCTCAGATTCCCGGCCGGGAGCGGGCGCTACGGACGGTGGTGTCGGGGAAGTTCGCCCAGATCGGCCTGCTCGAAATGTCCACGGTCCGTCCCGGCGAGGAAGACTACGCGCGGGCCGAGGCCGTCATGGAGCGCATGGGATGCCTCCACCTGAAGGACCAGGGGTTCGGCACGCTCTCCCAGGGAGAGCAGCAGAAGGTCCTCATAAGCCGGGCGCTGATGACCCGTCCCTACCTGATGTTCCTCGACGAGCCGTGCGCGGGGCTGGATCCGGGCGCCAGGGAAGGCCTGCTGGCGACGCTCCAGGAACTGGGGCGCACCAGCGACGCCACCGCGCTGGTTTATGTCACCCATCACATCGAGGAGATCCTGCCCGCCTTCGAGAAGACCCTGGTGCTCAAGGGCGGCCGGGTGTTGCGGTCCGGCGCCACGGACAAGGTGATCACCGAGACGCTGCTGCAGGAGCTCTACGACACCCCGCTTGCGTTGAGGCGAAGCAACGGTCGATACTGGACGGTCGGGGCCTGAAGGGAGGGAGCATTGAAGGTCGTCACGTGGAATCTTAACTCCATCCGCGCGCGGGAGGAGCGGTTGCTGAGCTGGCTTTCGCGCCAGAGCCCGGACGTGGTCTGTCTCCAGGAGACCAAGGTCACCGACGAGCAGTTTCCCCACGAGGTACTGAAGGATCAGGGCTATCACGCCGCTGTGCACGGCCAGAGGACCTATAACGGCGTGGCGATCCTCTCGCGCGCGCCCATCGAAGACGTCCGCGTCGGTTTCGACGATGGCGCCGACGACCCGCAGGCACGCTGCATCTGCGGAATGGTCCAGGGCATCCGGTTCATCTCGGTGTACGTCCCCAACGGATCGACGGTCGCATCGGACAAGTACGTCTACAAGCGGGAATGGCTGGAGCGCCTGTTCACCTATCTCGACAAGACCCACGCGCCGGGTACGCCGCTCCTGATTTCCGGCGACTTCAACATCGCGCCCGACGTGGCGGACGTGGCCGAGCCGGATGAGTGGCGCGGCACCGTGCTCTTCAACCCCGACATGACGGGCGTGATGACGCGACTGCAAGACTGGGGGCTCCAGGACGTGGTGCGGATACACAATCCCGAGCCCGGGCTCTATTCGTGGTGGGACTACCGCCAGCTCGCGTTCCCGCGCAACCAGGGACTGCGCATCGACCACATCCTCGCCACCCCGGAGCTGGCGTCGCGGACAACGTCGGCCGGCGTCGACCGGGACGAGCGCAAGGGCTCGAAACCGTCGGATCACGCGCCGGTGATGGCGGAGATGGACTGGCCGTAGACCTCGGGCGGGTATCGAATGATGCGGGGGTCCGCCGGCTTGCCGGGGACCCCCGCATCACGTTTCAGCCAGTTACTTTCAGTCGGTTACTTCTTCCGGGGAACCGCCGCCCATGCCTCGATCTCGATGAGCATGTCCTGCAAGTCGATGCCGACGCCGCGCAGCAGCGTGGCGGGGCGGGGATGGGCCCGCAGATCGGGCTCGTGCTCCTCGAAGAACGCGTACATCTCGTCGCGCATGTCGAACACGTCCTCGCGCCGCGTGAGGAAGTAGCGGATCATGACGATGTTCTTGAGCTCGCCGCCCATCATCTCGAGGTTGTCCTTGATGTCCTGCCAGGCCTGACGGGTCTGCTCCTTGATGCCGCCGACGACCTTGCCGCGGCCGGACCGCTCCTCGCCGGGCTCCCGGCAAGGTGCGTCCTCGAACGGGTCGCGTCCGGTGGAGCCGGAAAGGAACAGGATGTCCACGTCGCCCTTGGTGCGGAAACCGGTGGCCCAGTTCATCCTCTCCTTGTGGTAGTGCGGCCAGAGCGTACCCCAGTCGTACTCCGTCTTCTCCGCTTCCTGCCGTTTCACGGCCTCTTGGTTGGTTGGCATAGTGATGCACCTCCTTGTGGTTTGATTTGATACTTCGGAATGTCTGATTTCGGACGCCGGGACGCCCCTATCCCAAGCCGACGAAAGGAATGGTTATGCCCTCGGTGCGCTCGATATAGCGAACGAACCGGTACTTGTACTCCGCCAGATCGACGTTGGGGCGCGGGATCTCGCGGTGGATGAGGCTCTCCTCCACCTTGCACACCACGTAGTGGAGCCCCTCTCCGGTGACACCGGGCAGGCCGTGTTCCTTGAACCCCTCGATGTCGTCCACGGTCACGGCGTTCTCGATCCCCGACGCTCGCGCGATGGCGGCAATGTCCGTGTTCCCGGCGGTTGCCGTGGGCTCGCTCATGGTGCTGCCGCTGTAGACCTCGTTGTCGAACACGAACACCGTCAGGTTGGCGAGGTTGAGATTGCCCAGGGTCGGCAGATTGAACAGCGACAGCAACACGCTGCCGTCCGATTCCAGCACGATGACGCGGCGGTGCGACAGCGCCAGCGCCAGTCCCATGCCGACTCCGGTGGCGCACCCCATCATTCCCACCAGCAGGTTGCCCTCGTGCTGCGACAGGTGGAACCACTCGATGCGCTGGCCGCTCTGGGAGGAGAGCACCAGTTGATCGGTCATCAACGGCGCGATGAGCTCGAGACAATCGCGCCGGATCATCGGGCGAACTCCCCGGAGAAGATCAACGCGGCCGGCGCCCGCATGGAGTCGCTGACCCGCTGGGCGTCCCTGATGTGCCGCTCGAGATTGTCGGCGTTTTCGATGACGCGGTATTCGAGCCCGAGCCCCTCGAGGGTGGGGATCATCCGCATGCCGATGGTGACGTAGAGGAAGCTGTTGCGTTGGTCCGCGAAGCTGCCCAGAAAGCCGATGAGCAGCAGGATCGGCACGCCCATCTGCTTGCCCACGGTGAGGAGCGAGTAGGCGGACACGTAGGGTCCCGTGCTCTCCATGTAGCAGGCTACCCGCTTGCCGCCAAGGGCCGCGCCCGCGGCGATGGTGATGGCCTCCTGCTCGCTTGCGGCGGCTACCAACTGCACGGTGCCGTCCTCGCGCAGAAGCGGCAGGATCTGGCTCAGCCGGCTCTCCGGCAGGTAGGTCATGAAATCAATGCCCACCGCCTTCAGGCCGTGGACGATCTTCTCGGCCAACACGGGTTCCATGAGAAGCTCCTGGCTCGACTGCTACCGGCTCCAGTTGCAGATGGTGGCCGCCGACAACGCGTAGATCTGCGAGGCGCGCACGATCTCGTCGATGTCGATCTGCTCCGACCGGGTGGTGAAGCGGCCGCCGCCGAGGCCGAACTTGCAGGCGGGGATGCCCATCTCGTTGTAGATGTTGGTGTCGGTCCAGATGCTGGACCGGAAGGTGTTGACCGGCGTCGTCTCCTTGCCGAACAACTCCTGGTGCGTGCTCTCGATGACCTCCACCACGGGTTCGATGCCCTTGGCCTCGTAGCCCATCTTCGACGTGTACATCTCGATGTCGTACTCGTAGCCGGTCGCGTCCATCACCGCGCGCAGCTGCCGCTGCACCTCCATGGGCCGGAGCTCCGGCGGAATACGCACGTCCACGTAGAGCGAACAGATGCCCGGATGGTAGTTGGGCCGGTAGGGTGCGCCCCCCTGGACCGCGCCCAGGTTGACCTTGGGAATGATCGGACCGTTGGCCGACTGGTAGACGTGGTTGGCCTCGAACTCCTCGGCCCAGGCATCCACCGCCTGCGCCACCCTGGACATCTTGAGCACCGCGTTGTGCTCCTCGGGCGGCTCCTGTTCCCGCGTGACCCCCCAGGCCGCGTGGGGATTGCCGAAGGTGTCGATCTTGAACTGAGCCACGCCGGCCTGGGTCCAGACGATGGACAGCGCCGAGCGGTCCGCCACGATGGCATAGTCGGACTGGACGCCGTAGGTGAGCAGGTGGCGCGTGCCGGTGCCTTCGCCGCGGTAGAGCCCGGACTGGTACGGCCCGATGGGCGTGCGGGAGATCTCGCCCGCCACCGCCGCCAGTATCAGGTCTCCCTTGATGGCCACGCCGCTCTTCTTGAGCGCCTTGCCGGCCACCATGAAGGCCGCGAGACCCGACTTCATGTTGGAGGCCGCCAGGCCGAACACCTTGCCGTCCCGGATGGCGCCCTGGAGCTCGCTCCGAGGCTCCAGCTCCCGGCACAGCATGAGGTCGTCCTCCCCGCCGGTGAAGCTGGTGTCCATGTGGCCGTTGATCATCAACGACACGCCGCCGCCACTGCCCTGAAGCACTCCCACCGCGTTCACGCGGTTGGGATCGATCTCCTGGCGGATGGGCTTGAGGCCGTTGCGCCCGTACCAGTCGAGGATGAACTCGCCGATCTCCTTCTCCGAGCCGGTGGGGCTCAGGATGTCCACCAGGTCCCGGGTGAGCTCGGCCAGCTCCTGGCCGTCGATGTGCTGGAGGATGCGTTCCTTGGTGCTGCTGTCCATGTTGTCGGGTACGTTGGGCGCGGGCTAGCTCTTCCGCTGCTTGTCAATCTTCATGATGGGCATGACCCCGCCGACGTCGACCTTGTAGAGGTCCTGGAGCAACTCGTGGGTCTCCTCGGCCTGCTTGGCGATGGACTCGATCTCGTCCTCGGTGAGATTGAACCCGTACTCCTTGTCGATCTCGCGAATCCGTTCCTTCACGGCCGTTCCTCCGATCTGCGACTTGTCTGTCAGGGGATCGCGCGTGGCATGAGCCCATGGCTCTTGAACCGCTCGTAACACGCAGGCCCTACAGATTCAACAACTCCTCCGCATTCCCGCCCAGGATCCTCGTTTTCTGCTTGTCCGTGATGTCGGACCTTTCCTCGATGCCGGAGACCGTATGCGGGTACTCCGAGTCGAAGTGCGGGTAGTCGGTGGCCAGGAAGATGCGGTCCTCGCCCAACTCCTTGATGGGCGTGGCGAGATCGCGCTCGTCCGCCTCGCAGGTCACGTAGCAGTTGCGCTTGATGTACTCCGACGGCGCCATGCTCAGGTGGCCGGTGAGCTGGGAGAAGTCCTTGGCCCACTCGTAGTCGTCGTCCATCCGGTGCATCCAGAAGAGGATCCACTCGGCGCTGCACTCGAAGAAGACCACCTTGAGGCGCGGGAACTTCTCGAACACGCCGCCCAGCACCAGCGCCACCAGCGCGGCGGTGCAGTTCATGACGCGGCCCACCACATGGGTCTTGTAGAAGTTGTCGAACCGGTCCGTGAGGTCGCCGTTGCTGTTGGGATGGCAGAAGAGCGGGACGTCGAGATCCTGGACCGTCTCGTAGTACGGATAGAAGATCGGATCGTCCATGTTCCGCGACCCGACGTAAGGCGCCAGATGGGTGGCCTTGAAGCCCAGCTCCTTGACGCAACGGGTCGCCTCGTCCGGCATGGCCTCGGGACAGCCCGCCGGGACCATGGCCGCGGGCAGGAACGTATCCTCGTAGCCCTTGACCAAGTTCGCCACCCAGTCGTTGAACGCCCGCGCCAGGGCGGCGCCCAGCCGTCCCTGGTTCTGCGTGGCGATGCTGATGCCGGTGGGGAAGATGATCTCCTTGTCGATCCGTTCCGCGCGGATGTCCTCCAGCCGCCGCGCCATGTCGTAGCCCCCCACCTGACGCTCGGCGATCTCGCCCGCGCGCCAGTTGATCTTGGGGTCGTAAATGTAAGGGTGCTTGTGAGTGGCAATGCCTTGGGGGTTGAGGGGCTCCAGGGAATGGATGAAGCGCGTTCCGTGGCTCCGGCCCTGGTCGTTGGCCTTTCTAGGCGTGAACTGGGCGAACGGCTCGTCGAGCCTGTACACCTCGTCCATGAAGTATCCCTCGCGCAGATGCGAGTCCAGATCGATGATCATGGGTTATCCCTCCGTTCGAGCGGTTGTCAGGGAGGGAGACTAACACCCAGTCGAGGGTGCGGCAAGGCAACCCGCGCCGGAGGTCAGGCGTGGGTCATGCGCATCGGCTGCAAGGTCCGGTTGAAGGGATTCAGCACCAGCCCCAGGATCTCCAGCGTCACGACGCCGAGCAAGGCTGCATCGTCTTCCTCCCCCAGGATGACCGGACTGTGGGATTGGCCCTGAGGCAGAATCAGGTAGCACTCGGACACGCCCCGCTCCACCGTGGCGCCGTCAGCCAAAACGAAGGTGAGCTCCCGGCTCGGCTCCAAACCCAGAGCCTGCCAGACCGACTTGGGCAGCAGGGTGTATCTGGCGCCGCTGTCTACAAGAAACCGAACCGCCTGCTCTTGTCCTTCGGCGCCCCGAGCGACGCCGTCAACGTAGGTTACTCCCATCTCTTCAGCCTCCCGACCGATCAAGTCTACAAGCTCAATCTCCGTTGAAGCAAATCAGAGGCCAATCCCGGGACACCTGGCTCCCTCCGCCGGATCCAACGGAACACGATGATATGTTAGTCAACACTTGTATTATTAACGATCGATCAAATTAATTCTACAAAAGGAAAGGGCACCACAAATGGAAGACCTGAAGACCGCCGCCCAAACCCTGTCACTAGATGCCAAGTGGCTCCAGGAGTTTGACGTCGTCGATCCGTTCAACCATGCAGCCCTGCGCGGTTTTCTATCCACGAGGCCAGATCACCGGTACGGGGCGCTGGCCATCACCCACGTGAACGGAGAGCCTGTACCACAACTCGTCTTCGCCACACCCAAGCTGCACTACCCTTTCGACCGACAAGGCCGGTTCAACTTTCCGCCGGTTCGCGAGGTCGAGATCTTCGAGAAGTACGACGGCACCAATGTTTTGGCCTATGCCTATCATGACACCCAAGGACGGCGTTATCTGACTTACAAGCTCCGTCTTTCGCCGGTGTTGCGGAACGGGCGTTTCGGCGCGTTCCTGGACATGTGGCGGGAGATGCTACTGCGCTATCCGGCCATTCCGGAGCTGGTGGAGATCAACGGCTGCTCCCTGGGCTTCGAGCTGTACGGCAGGCGCAACACCCATCTCATTCTCTACGAGGAACCCCTGGACTGCGTGCTGCTGTTCGGCGTCGGCGAAGGGGGGAAACCATTGTCGCCGTCGGTCCTGGACAGCCGGGGCGTTCCAGTGGCGACCCTGTACGGCACGCTGGCTCCGGGAAAGGATCCCGTCGCGGAATACGCCGAGATTCGCCAGAAGCTTGAGGGCGGGAACCGCCCGGCCGAGGACGGCAAGATCACCGGCGTCGAGGGCGCCGTATGGTACGTGCGCACGGCGGGCGACGACACCGTGCTGTTCAAGTGCAAACCCGAGTCCGTGGAGGACGTCCACTGGGTCGCCGGCATCAACAAGGCGTCGGTGACCGCCACCTGCTGGAACCTGTTCGAGACTCAGGACGTGCTGACCTACGAAACGCTCTACCCGCTCCTGTCGGAGGAGTACGCCGACGATGAGATCGAACGGTTCAGGACATGCATCGACGAATGCATCGCCGAGGTATGTGAAGAGATGGAGTTCAAGAGCCGGGTCATGGCCGAGTACCGGCAGGTGGGCATCAAGCTGTCCGAGAACAAGGGCGAGGTGATGCGCCGCCTTTCCGGCAAGTTCAAGAAACAGGAGATGAAGAAGGTCTTCACCCTCATCGCCCTCGAAGCCCGGCCCTCGTAGGGACGTTTCAAGACGCAACGGCCTGCGGCGTAGCTCTCTCCTTGACACCCCGCATGGCGGAGCCCACAATAGGTTGCAACGCCATGCGATCCGGACCGCTGTCGGGTGGATCGGATGATCGGACCTTGACCCCATGATCGAGTTGCTGGTGACCTACCCGGGTCTGGTTTTCATCGGACTGTCGCTGCTGGTGGTCGTCGATACGGTGAGCGGGAACCTGCCCCCGGCGGCGCTGGTCCCGTTCGCTCTCGGCACGGTGCTGGCGGTGATCCTGCTGTGATTCCCTTGTCGAGAAACGCCTCGGGTGAGCCGCCGACGCGGGTGACCGCCGCGGCGGTATTCCTGGCCATCCTTTTCGCCGCCGGGTCCGGCTTGCCGCAGAGCCCGCCCAAGAGTGCAGACACGCCCGCGGCCACGTTCCTTCGCCAGGGGACGATTCAGGAGGAAGAGTTGCCCATCCCCCAACGGCGACCGCCTCCGCAAAGCGCGCCGACCGTGCCTCCGGAAAATCCGCGGGTCCGGCCACGACCCGTCCCTGCCACGGTCGAGACTCCCGCGCCCACGGACCTCCAGGCTATCCGCGCGGCTTTCGAGAAACCGGACGGATCCTACGAGTTGCCGCCGCTGGGGCCGGCCGACGGCACGGCCCTGCCCCAGCGAAATGCCTCCATGAAGCTGTTGCAGCAGGGCCGGGCGCTCCTGCAAGGGGTAACCTACAAGGCCGCGCTGGCCCGGTTCGAGCAGGCCGTCGGCATTGACGCCACCAATCCCTACAGCCACTACTTCATCGCCCGTGCCCACTATTTCCTGGAGAACTACCGCGAATCCCTGGACTTCCTGGACCTGGCGGAATTGAGGCTCGCGGCCGACGCACGCTGGCTCGCCGAAGTCCATGTCCTGCGAGCGCGCAACGCGGCCGCCCTTGGATTCCAGGGGCAAGCCGACGTCAACTACGTCCGAGCTCTCCGCCTCGCGCCACGGCACGTCTTTGCGCTGGCGCAACTCACCGCCATCGACGCGGTCGGCGACACTCGCGAGAGACAGTGAACCCGATGGGTCAGGGTGAAGCTCGGCGGTGTCCGCGCCTCGGCGGAGTCACGGCGCACCGTCCGACGGGGCCGGCAGCTTGTAGATGAACGTCAGACGGACGGTCAAGGGACCCGAGCCCGCACCGTCGGGCACGGCGTCGTAGGGCGCCGATTCCCTGACGTTGCGAAGAGCCTCCACGTCGAGAACGACGAAGCCCGATGACTTCACCACCTCGGCATTCTGAAGTTCACCGTTCCTCTGGACCGCGAAGGCCAGTTCGACGGTCCCCTCCTGACCCATTCGCCTGGCGAAGCCGGGATATCTCGAATTGCCCCTGATCTTCTGCCTAACGGATTCGACATACTCCCACTTCCCGGAGTCGTCCGCCGTCAGCGGCTCGGACCGGGTGATCCGGACAGGCCCGGTTTCGGCTGCCTCCAGCGCCTCCTGAACACGGGACCGTTGGCGCTGCCGGACTCGCGCGATGGCTTGGTCGACGGCCGACAGCGGCTCTTCGGCGCCGCCCGGTGCGACCTCCTCCGGGTCGGGAACGGCCGGCTTTTTTGGTTTGCTGAGAAGTCGTGAGAGCGTGTCGATGCGCTTTCGCACGATTCCGGCCCCGCCCTCGTGACCCATTTGGGTATAGACTTCCAGGGCCCGGTGGTAGGCCTTCAACGCGTCCAGAGGCTCCCCCTTGAGAAGCTGGACCTCGGCGACGTTGTGAAGCGCCAACGCCAGCGACAGCTTGTCGCCCAACCCCTCGGCGAGCGCGACAGCGTCGTCGAGCTGAGTCAAGGCCGCCGGATAGCGCTTTGCCCGGGCGCTCCCCCGGGCCTCCAGGATCTTCTCGAATGCCTGCTTCTCCGCGTCCGGTGGCGGCGACGCGTGTTGCTCGGCGTACGCCGGCCCGGTCGCGAGCAACGCCAGCATCAGTAAGAGGCGCGTCAGGCGGCGGGCCGGCAACGGATGGCGATGGGTCATATCGTCCCCGTCTCGTGCCCGGCGCTAGTGGCCTGTAACATGCAATTGTGTGCCAAGATGCGCCGGACTTTTTGTTGTCGTCAAGGCGCGACGACGAGCAGTGGCGGGCACCACGCGAGGAGGAGCAACGCCGACGACGACAAAAAGGACAAGCAGATTGGTACACAATTGCATGTTACAGGCCACTAGTGTCCCGTCCGGCCAATTCGCCAGGCCACTAGTGCTCGCCTCGCCCCAGGGCCTCCGACCGCTCGGCCGCCTGGATCACCGCTTCCATCACGGTGGCGCGAAAGGCGCCCTGCTCCAGGGCGAAAACCCCCGCCGCCGTGGTCCCGGCGGGAGACGTCACCGCGTCCCGCAGCTCGGCCAAATGTTCCTTTGCGTCGCGTGCCATCACCGCCGACCCGTAGACGGTCTGGAGCGCCAGCTTCAGGGCCACGTCCCGGCTCAGGCCCATCTGAACACCTCCCGCCGTCAAAGCCTCGATGAAGAGAAAGACGTAGGCCGGACCGCTTCCGCTCAAGGCTGTCACGGCGTCGAGATGGTGCTCCTCGACCGCGACCGCGAGTCCGACGCTGGAAAAGATCTCGCCCACCTTGTCGAGGTCCCCGTCCTTCGCCCACCGGCCCCCGGAATACGCGGAAGCCGCCTGCCCCACCAGACACGGCGTGTTGGGCATGACCCGCACGACGCGGGCGCCCTCGGGAAGAAGCCCCTCGATGCGGCTGATCGGAACCCCGGCGGCGATGGAGACCCACAGCGTGTTGTCCAGCGAAGCCCCGGCGAGATCCCCCAGCATTCCGTCCATGACCTGCGGCTTGACCGCCAGGACCACGATATCCGAGATCGCCACGAGCCCGGCGTTGTCTTGCATGAATCGGACGCCGGTCTCCTCCACCAGCTCTTTTCCCAAGGCTTCGATGGGATCGCTGGCGGCAACCTGACTCCGCTCCACGAGGCCCGCCCTCAGGATCCCCTTGATGATGGCGCTGCCCATCTTTCCGGCGCCGATGAAGCCGATCTTGTCTTCAAGCATGGGGCCTCCCTGCGGCCACGCGCGAACCGTGGCCGACCAACAAGCTTCCGAGCGTGCGCGAGAAATAGGATGCCGTCAGCCCCCGTTGCCGGGCCTGACGGCCGGAAGAAGCCGCGGCTACACCGTCTTGAGCTGCACCGTGCCCTTGGCAACCCCGCGGATATACCCTTCGAAGCCCTGGGGTGAAAAGGTCCAGGTCAGCCACAGCGGCTCGTCTCCGTTGTTGACGAACCCGTGGTTGGTCCGAGGCGGTATGAACACGACGGAGCCCGGCACGATCTCCGCGGTCTCGTCTCCGACCGTGGCGGTGGCGCGGCCGCCGATCACGAAAAGGATCTCTTCGGCCTGGTCGTGCGAATGCAGCGGAATCTCGCTGTGAGGATCGACTTCCTGCAGGCCCATGGAGAAGTGGCGGGTCTCCGTCGTGCCGGGCTCGATGCATGGGTAGAGGGTGCGCGGCGCCTCGCCCTCGATGCGTACGACCTCCGCTTCGTCCTTGTTAAAGAAGTACTTCATGGCGTCCTCCTCGGGTTCCGGGCGGCGTCGAGTTCGTTGTGGACGCGTGGAGAGATGCGACCGGGCTAGTAGCTCTCCTCTTCCGTGTCCGCCGTCGGGAGCCGGCGAAGAGTCCGGTCATCGTCGAAGCTCTTCATCATGCGGGTCTCTTTCTCCAACTCCTCCTGGCAGCGCACGCACAGGCGCGTGAACGGCATTACCTTGAGCCGGCCGACGCCGATCTCCTCGCCGCACTCGTCGCAGATGCCGTACGAGCCCTCGCCGAGCCGGAGCAGCGCATCCTCGATGGCCATCAGCTTCGTCCTCTCGCGGTCGTTGAGGATCATGTTGATCTCGCGGTCGCGCTCGTCGCTGGCCAGATCGTAGGTGTCGCGTCCCTCGTCCTTGGAGCTTTCCACCTCGTGCTTGAGGCGATCCGGGATGTCGTCCAGGAGTTGCCCCTTCATTTCGAGGAGGGTCTCCCGAAACTTCTTCAGTACGTCTTTCCTCATTTTTTCTCTCCTGAGAAGAGATCCAATTTTCCACTAATCGACAGCGGAGTCAACCACGGATTGACGGGCCCGGCTGGCTCCGTCGCTGGCGACCGGGGTAGGCTCTAGTGTCCTGTCCCACGTAATTCTTTACCGATCTGCTGGTCTTTCTCGTCGTCGGCTGCGTTGCTCTTCCTCGCGTGGGCCCCGCCACTGCTCGTCATCGCGCCTTCCCGACGACAAGAAATCCTGCGCATCTCGGTAAAGAATTACGTGGGACAGGACACTAGGAACCGAACTCTACGATATCGACGCCTTGCGGCACGTCCAGCTTGAAGAATGACGGATCCAGCCCTACCCCGCGGCGGACGTTGCCGAAGCGGAACGTCCAGCGGTTGCCGCCGCCGTCCTCGATGAGCACCTCGCGGATATCATAGTGGTCGCGGTCGACGGTCAGGCGGACCTCGCGAACTCCCGAACTGGGTTTTTTGGGAGAAAGCCTCAGTCGGTGTCCCTTGCCGTCGGATTCGATCAACTCGGCCCGGAAGTCGCGCGACAGGTCGCCGATGCCGAGCAGGAAGGAGAGCGGCAGGTCGGATCGGAACACCGCGCCAAGCGCGGTCTTGATGACCTGGCGTTCGGCGGGCTGGTAGAAGTAGAGATGCTTGCCGTCGGACAGCACGAACTGGCCGGCGGGCTCGCGGTAGCGCCACAGCATCCTCGCCGGCTTGCTGAAGAAGACCTGGCCGTCGCCGTCGACACGCCGGTTCAGGGTGCGGTATTCGGTGACCTGGCGAAAATCCGCGCTGTAGTCCCTGGCGGAGTCGTAGCGCCGCTGTATTTCCCGGACCACCTGCTGGGCGTCTTGCGCGCGCGCCCCCGGCACCGGCAACACGGAGGCCGCTACACAACCCACCACACCCAGGATGGCGGCGTAGTCGCGCCTCATCGGGAACCGGCCTTGCCGCCGGCGGGGCGTTTCAGACCTGTTCTCTTTGTCACCGAGCCTACTCCTCCATCTTCTGCGCCAGGACCTCGCGCGGCTTGGCCCCGTCCGCCGGCCCCACCACGCCGTCCCGCTCCATCTTCTCGATCATTCGCGCCGCCCGGTTGTAACCGACCCGCAAGCGTCGCTGGATCATCGATATGGATGCCTGCCGCGTCTCGGTCACCACCGTCACGGCCTGGTCGTACATCTCGTCGTAGTCGTCGTCCATGCCGCCGAAGTCGTCGCTGCCCGCCGCCGCGGCCTCGAGGATCTCCGGACGGTATTGAGGCCGGCCCTGCTGCTTGATGAAGTCGGTGACCTTGCGCACCTCCTTGTCGGAGACAAAGGGACCGTGGAGCCGTATCAGCCGTGCGGTGCCGGGGGGCAGAAAGAGCAAGTCGCCGTTCCCCAGGAGCTGCTCCGCGCCCTGGCCGTCCAGGATGGTGCGCGAATCCACCCGGGAGGTCACCTGGAACGACACCCGGGCCGGGAAGTTCGCCTTGATCAAACCGGTGATCACGTCCACCGACGGCCGCTGGGTCGCCAGCACCATGTGGATTCCGGCCGCGCGCGCCTTCTGTGCCAGACGCGTGATGTGCTCCTCGATGTCCCGGCCAACGGACATCATCAGGTCCGCCAACTCGTCGATGAGGATCACCACCCGCGGCAGCCGCCCGTGCTCCAGCTCCTCGCCGCCGTCGAGCCTGCCGCCGACCTCCATCTCCTCGTCCGCGTCGGCGTTCCGCGTCTTGTCCGGCGGCGGCTCCCGTTCCAGGATCCGGTTGTAGTTATCGATGTTGCGCGCGCCCTTGTCGCGCATGAGCCGATAGCGCCGGTCCATTTCTTCCACGGCCCAGAACAGCGCCGCCCTGGCCTCCTTGGGATCGGTCACCACCGGGGTCAACAGATGCGGCAGTCCCTCGTAAGGCGTCAGCTCGAGCATCTTGGGATCGATCATGATGAAACGGACGTCGTCCGGAGTGGCCTTGTACAGGATACTCAGGATCATCGAGTTCAAGGAGACCGACTTGCCCGTGCCGGTGGCACCGGCCACCAGCAGGTGCGGCATACGCGCCAGATCCGTCGTGAACGGCCCCCCGGAGATATCCTTGCCGAGGGCCAGCGTCAGCATCGAATCCGAGTCGGCGTAGGAGGGGTCTTCGAGGATCTCTCTCAGATGGACCGTCTCGCGCCGGGTGTTGGGAACCTCGATGCCGACCACGGACTCGCCGGGGATCGGCGCCAGGATGCGGATGCTGACGGCGCTCAGGGCCATGGCGAGATCGTCCGCCACGCCCACGATCCGCCGCACCATGACACCGGGTGCCGGGCGGAACTCGTACACGGTGATGACCGGCCCGGGCCTTACCGCCAGCACCTCCCCCTCGATGCCGAAGTCCTGGAGCTTCCGCTGCAACATCAGGGAATTGGCTTCGAGCGTGCCCCTGTCGATGCTGGCCTTCTCCTTCGGCGGGGAGTCGAGAAAGGCTACCGACGGCAGGGTGTAGCCGTCGGCGATCTCGGGAAAGACGAACTGCTCGGCTTCGCGCTTGCTCCGGGCCTTGGCCT
>JAJDTQ010000146.1 GCA_022827045.1 Candidatus Binatia bacterium | reverse complement strand
CGCGCTGAGGAAGTTCGAGTTCGACGCCGCCAAGGGGCGCGAAGCACTCGCGGGTGAACTTCGCCAGATCCCGCGGACCGGACCGCCCGCCGTTCACCGCCTCGCGCAGGATGACGCGCGCCTCTTCCTCCATGGAACGGTGGTGCTCGGCCGCGCGAACGCGCAGACGCGTCTTCACCTCGTCGTCGAGATTGCGGATCGTGATGCTCGCCATGGTCATCCTCCCACGGTTGTCAATTTACGCGGGCATTGCGATGCAATCAAGATGCTGCGGATACGCTCGGTTTTCCATCGACCGGCGCATCGGTGCTCGTGTCCGGTATGGGCCGCGCGGCTCTGGTTACCAAGAACTTCGGCGCCGCCTAACTTCCTCAACGGCAGGGCCGCTTTGTCGCAAGAGATGGCACGGCGGCTTGAGCGTGCCTTCGGAGCAGACCGCGAGTTTCTGCTGAATCTACAGGCGCAGTACGACAGCCGTGACGAGGCCATTCGAACGCACGTCGTCTCCGGTCGTCACGCGCCGACCCTAGCTAGTCGAGATCGAAGCCCGGGAGGCTATCCGGCAAGACGAACAGGCGGAAATCCAACGCTGGTTGTATCGTTGAGTGACATGGGAACGTGGGTTGCCTCCGCCTTGTCGTTCGGCAGGCGCGAGAGCGTTACGTGCACGCAGCATCCGAGTCGAGCCGCCGTCTCAGCCACGTTGCAGCCCATCTCCTCCATGCTCTCTCTTGAGTAACTGCAACTAGCCGCTGTGCTGGCGGCTACGGGGAGTTCCGGGCAATTCCCGTCGACGTCGTTGCTGAAACGATTTAGGCCGACTTCACACCTTACGTCCGGGTTCGTAACAAAATTGCCTGTGCTCGAAGTTGCTCTACAGGTCTCATCTCTTCGACCGTATCCTTTTCCTCAACTCGCCAAGTCATTCGGTTACGTACTCCTCCAACCACGTCGAACTCCCTGATTCGGCATGCCTTATCGGCCGGGTTCTCTACGATTGCCACATGATCTAGTTCAATTTCGCGCGCGACAACACTGCAAAACTCTCCCATATAGGGCATGCCTATTAGGTGACCACAGTCTTCATATTCGATACCACAAATAGAACACTCCTGACGTTTAACGAGCATGCCCGAACTGACAAATATTTGCGGAGGAAACACAAGTGTCTCGATTGTCTCCAAGCGCTGATAGTGGTGACCTACATGACTAAAACCGGGATGGGCTCGACAAGCCGCCAAAGAGGACATCTGAGCCTCTACCAGCTTGTCCCATGCCGCATCAGGATTTTCCTCCTTGAGTAGTATCCACATCTCAATCTCTGCGGCCAGTGCTTCAACAACACACTGGTACCCCAACAGCAGATTTGCGAGATACTCATCCCTCTCAGCAATAGCACCAATCTTTAAAGCGCGAACCTTGACTCGGAGTTCGTCAAGTGACGCTATTGCCTTGCGTTGTAACTCAGAACACCGGGCAATCGTCAAAAAATTCTCTGCTTCCTTAATTGATGCATTGAAGTCCTCAACAAATGTCCGCTTGTCGTCATTCATCTTTCAAAGTTCTAACTATGTCAGAAATTTCCCGCAACCCCTCAACAGGTCCGTCGTAAGACACTTTCTTACACGTCTTCCCACCCGCCCCCTCAACCACCACAACCAACGTAACCTTCTTTTCCCCTTTCAGCCCACGGAAGAAATCGGCCAAGTAATTTGCGAGGAGATCTAGGACAGTCGTTATACAATCTGGGTTTCCCGACATCAAAGCCGCTGAAACGAACAAGATAGGTGCAACCCATTCGAAATCATTGTTCTGGACGTACGGTGGGCGTTGTTCAGCGGGGAAAACGTCTGAATGAGGCAAATTGGCCGACCTAAGTAGCGTCTTAACTGTCGCTCCTTCAGCCACCTGCCGAAACTCACTAATGGAGTTGGCTGCTTCGAAGTTAGTTGGCAGCAGAACGAAACCAATGGGGTCGTGACAACCCAGCGCTTTGAGGCGTTGTCTGACGTCTATGTAGTCCGTTACGTCTATTGTCATGAGCTGTAATAGTTAGCTACGGATCGCCCCGGATTGCAAGTCCGAAATCAAGAACTTGGTTCGGCTCCCACGACGATCCGACAAGATACCACTAATTCTTCTCGACGCCTCTCAAATAGCTGCACGGGACCGTACACAACAACGCCAATCTTGAGACACGCCAACCGACCAAGGTTAGAGACAGCTTGAATCAAACTTCAACCGTGCCGGAGAAACCGCTGACAACCGGTCCCTACTCCCTTCACACCTTGAACCGCCCGCGGCCGGGGGCTGCGACTTTCCGGGGATCCACTCCACATCCTTGCGCGGGCGCTCGGCCTTGACGGTGAAGCTGGCCCTGCCAAGCTTCTCGATCTCGATCTCCAGGGTATCGCCGAAAACCTATTCGAAGGGACTGCTCAATCACGCACCCGTATTTTCGTTTCCTCCACAATCCATAGCTGACCGTCCAGGGACATGGCTGAAAGCCGCTCAAGAAACCGTGCTCCGATCTTCAGGACGTGGTCGCGCGCCTGATCACCTAGTCGAAACACAACGATTCCGGAATATGCGCCGGGTCGATATGTTCGGATGTCCGAAAAGTCGATGTCGAGGGTCACGATGGCGCGCCGCTCCTGAGCGCAGACGGCCGCCAGGTCCGAATCGCGGACACCGCCCAATTGCTGATCGAGAACGGTTACCGCGTCATGACCTGCCCGGTTGAACAGGCCCGCCATTTCGGCCGGGAGGTTTTCGTCGAGCTTGAATCGCACGTGGACCCACTCCTACTCGATCAGCGGCGCGACCCGCTCCTTGGCCAGCTCCGCGGCGTAGCACACCGCTGCCCGCACGGACTCTGTTGTGATCGAAGGGTAGCTCCTGGTGATTTCGTCCGGACCCAGGCCTGCCGCCATGTTGTCGAGGATGGTGGCGACCAAGACTCGCGTGCCCGTAATACAGGCCCTTCCATGACAGACTTCGGGATCAACGGTAATGTGGTCTCGCCAGTTCATCAGGCTGTCCTCCTGTCGTCTTCCCGGCACGCCAAAAGCGGCCTCCATTCCCGCACGGTGTAGTTCAAGGATATGACGATGATCCGCCAGTGTCTATGAGTATGGCAGTGCCGTGCCGAGTCGCAAGCTCCGTCGGGGTGTCTGAGCCCAAACGCCTTCGAGCGCGAGGCTGGGCGGCGGTGGCCCCTCACGTCCCGGACGTGTCAAGAAGTACCTGACAGCAAGCACAAGGGGCGTGCGGGAGCACAACGTCCCCGTTCCGTGGTTGTGGCAGGACATCCCCCGGTCGAAGACAATCGCCGCCATTCACTGCCACGCCTGATAGTTGCGTCACACGCACCTTGTCCCCGGCCCCGGAAGCGCGTATGCGGGCGGCATGGACACCGTACAACCACCGAAAACCACGTGTTGCGGGAGGCGTCCGCCGTGGTAGCGTCGATCGGCAAGATCGCCTCTCCGTCGCAGGGCGCGACCTACTTCGAACGGGACGGGTACTACGGCAGGGACGACCCCGCCCACAAGGAAGCAAGCGCCTGGGCGGGCCGGGGCGCGAAGGAACTTGGGCTCTCCGGCCCGGTGGACTCCGATGCGTTCCGGACCGTCCTCGAAGGCAAGGTTCCCGGCGGGCGCCAGCTCGGCCGCAAGGACCTCGAAGGCAACATTCAGCACCGTCCAGGCCGGGACGTGACGCTGTCCGCGCCCAAATCGGTGTCGCTCCTGGCGCTGGTGGGGGAAGACGAGCGGATCGTGGACGCCCACGACAGGGCGGTCGGCAGGACGCTGGCGTGGATCGAGAAGAACGCTATCGAGACCCGGATGCAGGACAGGGCTACGGGGGCGATGGTCCGGGCCGGCGGCCAGAAGATGGTGGCTGCGACCTTCCGCCACGACACATCCCGCAACCTTGATCCCCAACTCCACACTCACGCCGTTGTCGCCAACATGGTGCAAGGCGATGACCAAAAGTGGCGCACGATGGTGGACGACGGGCTCTTCAAGGGCAAGATGACGATCGGAGCCATCTACCGGGCAGAGCTGGCGCAAGGGCTACAGGATCTCGGGTACGGGATAGAGAAGACGCACCCGGACGGGCGGTTCGAGATCGCGGGGGTATCGCGGGAGGTGATCGAGGAGTTTTCCACCCGGCGGTCGGAGATAGAGACGGCGATGAGAGAGCACGGCCTGGGCAGGACGGGGGACAACCCGCACCTGGCGGCGCGGGCCACGCTGATGACGCGGGCTGCGAAGCGCGACGTGGAACGGGGCGAGCTGCGCCGGTCCTGGGAGCGCCAAGCGGCGGAGCTGGGGTTTTCGGCCGAGACGGTGCGGGCCAAGGCGCGCAAGGCGGAGAAAAAGCTACCGGCGCCGGACCTGTTCACGGACCGGGGACGACCTGCAGCGGAGGCGGCAAGCTGGGCGGTGGAGCACCTTTCCGAACGCCAGGCGGTGTTCGGCCACGGGGACCTTCTGGCTGCCGCACTGTCCCGGGAGCCGGGCGCGGTAACGGTGGAGGCTGCGGAGCGCGCCGTCTCGGACCTCGAACAGGAGGGCGGACTGCACGCGGCCAAGGGTCTAGATCACGGCAGGCACTGGACCACGGATGCGGCAATAGGACGGGAGTCCGAGGCCATCGCGCTGATGCACACCGGCCAGGGCACCGGCAAAGCCATCATGCGGGGCTGGATCGCGGAGACGAAGCTCCACGGCGGACGCCTCAACGAGGGCCAGAAGGAAGCGGTCAAGATGGTGCTGGCGTCGAAGGACCGGGTGGTGGGAGTCCAAGGCTATGCGGGAACCGGCAAGACGACGATGCTGAGGCGCCTGCGGACGCTGGCGGAGAGCCGGGACTACCGGACGGTGGGCCTTGCGCCTTCGGCCTCCGCGGCCCGCACCCTTGAGCGGGAATCGGGGATCGAGTCGGAGACGCTGCAACGGTTCCTCGCCCGCCATGCCGGCATAGTCGAGGGCCGGGGCACGGTGAAGGGTCTTCGCCGGTTGCGCGCCTCGTTCTCGAAGACGGTCCTGGTGGTAGACGAATCCTCGCTCGCATCGAGCGAGCAGATGCAGGGCCTTCTCAGGGCAGCGACCACGCTCCGGGTGCCTCGGGTGGTGCTGGTGGGCGACGAGAAGCAGCTCGGGGCGGTGGAAGCGGGCAAGCCTTTCGAGCAACTCAGGCGCGCGGGGATGCAGACCGCGGTGATGGACGAGATCCTTCGCCAGCGGGACATGGAGCTCAAGGAAGCGGTGCGGGCGGGCTTGGCCGGCGAGGTGAAGACCGCTTTCGACAAGCTCGGCGACCGAATCGCGCGGGTGGAACGGGAGGACATCGGCGCCGAGGCGGCGGCCCGGTGGCTGAAACTGTCTCCCGAACAACGCACGAGGGCAGGAGTGATCGCACCCACGCGGGCGTTGCGGGACGAGATCAACACGACAATCCGCGAGAGTCTGATCGCCGAAGGCGCGGTCTCGGGACCCGCCCGCAAGGGCAAGAAGCTCGTGCCGAGGGGCCTGACCCGGGCGGAGATGGCCCGGGCCTCGAACTACTCGGCCGGAGACACGGTGATCTTCAACCGGCAGTACAAGACTCTTGGGGTTGAGAAGGGAGACGAGCGCGAGGTCGCGCGGGTGGACTATGACCGCAACACGGTCTGGCTGGACGGCGGTGGTGGAGATCCCGTGGCCTGGCGGCCGTACCGGATTGCCGCCGCCAAGGGAGGCGTGGAGGTCTACAGGAGCGAGGAGATGGAGCTTCGGGCGGGCGACCGGGTGCGGTGGACGCGCAACGATCCGGGCTCGGAACTCGTGAACGGGGAGACGGCGGAGGTGGACTCCATCGGAAAGGAGGGAGTCCGGTTCCGTCTGGAGAACGGAAAGGAAGCCGGACTGGACGAAGACGATCCGCAACTCCGCCACATGGATCGGAGCTGGGCGTCTACGGTTCACTCTTTTCAGGGCAAGACGGTGGACCATATCGTTGCCGCAATGCCCGCCGGCAATCCGAACCTGACCAACCAGAGAGCCTTCTACGTGGCCATCAGCCGGGCCCGGGACCATGCCGAGTTGGTCACCGACGATGCCAGGAAGCTCTCCGACCAGTTGGAGAGAGCGACCGGAGAGCGGATCTCGGCGCTCGATGGAGTCGCCAGGGAGGCCGCGCACGAGACGGAGTTGGGTCTCGATCCGCCCGAAGAACGGGACGCGGGTCACGTGGAGCGCATCGATCGCGAGCACGAAGCCGAGCTTGAAGCGGCTACTGGGCACGGGGGCGGGCATCAACCGTGGCATGAACTCGACTGGGATGACGATCTGAAATCGCCGGAACGGAGCGCCGGATTGGACGCGGACGGTCTCGAATCCTGGGACACGGAACGGGAAACCGAACCCGAGGAATACCGCTCGCGTGAGCCGGAACGCGAACCCGTACAAGAAACGACGCCCGGTCCGGAAGAGAAGTTGCTCGACATGGACCTCGAATTGTAGACACTTTCCCTCCTTGCGGTCGACCCCGAGACCGTTGCCGGCGAGAGAAACCCATCGCCGGATCGATTCAGAACCGAGACATCGCCACCGGAGCGGGCCGGGGGATTCCACCCTCGCCCCTCCCGCTACCGGGCCGTCCGTCTCGCCGCTGTTCATGCCCGTGCGCAGCCTGTCGTTCGTCTGTACGTTTGGGTTCCCCAGGGAACCGTGATCCCGGCAGCGGATTCTCCGCACTCCTGCGCATGAGGGCGCTGACGCGGAGGTGCTCAATGCCGGGCGCAGGCATGACCGGAACGAGGCGTCGTCCGGGCATCCTTGTCACGCCGGGGCTGTCTTGGAAAAGCCGCTCCCGGTCAGCCAGTGGGCGGCACCGCCCGAACCGGCCGTAGGATACGAGCGTCAGGACTTTCACCAAGTGAATGGCCTTGCGTCGCTTTTTGCGTCGCCCCCTGGAGTCCGCCAAGTCCCTGAAATCGCACGCGTGTGTTCGAATGTAACACGCCCGATCCAGGCCTGTGTTACGGAGAGAATACGCCTTTCCCATGGCCTGAGGGGGTGAGAGGGGCTTGAACCGCGCACCTGGACGCAGACAAGGCACGTCAGGCACCAAGGTGCGGCAGGTGTGGAAGAATAACGGCTCCGCCGTAGAGACGGAACCGCATGGCGAGACATGGGCGATTGGATACAAAAGACGCGCAATATCAATGGGTTAGCCAGAGCGGCGCTTGAGCGGGAGGAACAGGTCAGAGAATACCGGGTCCGAATCCGCGACATGGGGCAGTTTTCAGGGTCTCCATACAGGGAAGCAGCCGGGACGGCTCGTGCGCAGGTCTGGCGGCGAAGATTCTCTCGAGTAACTACGCTGCTGCCGGTGCGCCGTTGGGTACTTCTTCGTTGACGGCGGCCTGGACAAGCCGGTAGCCGAGAGTACGAGCCTTTCGGTTGAGGTTGGCGAAAGTGCGGTCGATGCGCCGCTTCTCATAGGCGTCCATGCCCTTCTCGACATACTCCTCGCCCCGCGTCACCATCAGGTAGACGAGGCAGGCAATCTCGCGCGCGGTCGCGGTGATGGCGACGGCCTTGTCCTTGCGGGCGAGACGGGCGCGGTGCTTGGCGCCGATGAACGTCTGGCTCCTTCGCGCTCCCATGGCGGCCATTCGAAGCGCCTGCCCGACCGGGTTGACCACCTTGGGCGCCCGGCCCGGCAATGGCTTGCCGCCGCTGATCCGGGTCCCGGGCGCCACCCCCAGCCAGGAGCAGAAGTGCTGGGCGGAAGGGAAGGCGGAGAAGTCCGGGCCGATCTCCGAGGCGATGGTCAGGACGGTTCCGGTGCCGATGGCCGGGATCGCGGTGAGGTCGACGCCCATCAGTTCGTGCAGCGCCTTGGTCAAGGCCCGGTCGCCGGCCGTGGACTTCTTGCCTCCAGTGCCCGACAGCGTCTTCCAGCCTTCGCCGGACGATCCGTCGCCAGGTCCTTCGTCCCCGGACGGGCCGTCGCCCGCGGAACCGCTTGGCGGCGTCAGGCCGTCGATCTGCGCCGCGATCTGTCCCTCGCAGGCTTCGATCTGCTGTTCGAAGAAGTCGTAGCGCTGCATGGCCTGCTCCAGCGCGAACAGATGCTCCTCGCGCCAGGTCCCCTCCAGGCTTGCGGCGATCGTCTCAACGCTGGCCTTGACCCGCCAGTTCCGGAACGACGCCAGACGCCGCGGGTCGCGCTCGCCGCCGATGATCGCCCGCAGGATCTTCTGTCCGGTCTCGCCCATGATGTCGGCCAGCACCGAGTCCAGCCGGACGTTCATCTCGGTCAGCGCCTTCTGCATGTGCTGCACGCAACGCGCGCGGTCCTCGATCAGCCGCTTCGCCTGCCGCACGTAGGAGCGGAGCGGGCACACCGCATCCCCGGGCCGGAACGCGCCCCGCAGAAGCCCGTAGGACAGCAGCTGCCAGATCCACTGGCAATCGAGCACGTCGCTCTTGCGCCCCGCGATCTGCTTCGTCATCCGCGGCGGCACCAGCAACACCTCGAAGCCCGCGCGCTCCAGCACCTCGTACACCGGGATCCAGTACACAGAGGTCGATTCCATCGCCACCTTCTTCACCCCGCACGACCCCAGCCAGGCCGCCATCGCCTTCAGGTCCCGGGTGAAGCCGTCGAACGACCGCACCGGCTCCGCACAGCGTTCCGGATCCACCGCCACGTAGTGACGGTCCTTGCCTATGTCGATCCCGGCGCAGTCCGGATTCACCACCCTGAGACGCTCCGTCCTCTTGCTCTTCCGTGGCATGCCAAGTCCTCCTCCCGCATGGTGTAGTGCCGGGGAGGAACCACACGGCAAAATCTCAGTCTCTCGAACGAGGTCGCGGCCAGGCCGCGCCATCAGTGACAGAAGCCGATCGTGGTTCGGGCCAAGCTCTGTGACGGGTGCCTGCGCACGCCAGTGAATCGGACGGCCTCGACTTCCCCGGTCACCGTCACTTCACTGCATCGCCGCCACGGCTGCAAGTCCCAGTTGCTTTCGCGACTAAGCCGCCGCGTCGCGCGGGGGTCCCTGCTCTGAAGAACCGGGCGATTCTCGAGAGAACTTTCGCGTACTACACCGTGTTACACGCTGCGTCGCTGTAATACAATGGACTTACAACACGCTTACAATCCACTTACAGCAGCCCAGACCGGGCCATTGCCGGCGGCCGGAGCCAGCGGCCCGGCGGGCAGCGAAGCAGACGCAATGCATTCGGGGCTATGTGGCCACCGGGCCTCAGAAGCACACGGAGGTCGGCGCCGGCCTCGACATTCGGGTTGATTCTCGTGCGGAGCGCGGTGACGGCGATGCCCACAGCCTGGGCGTGGAGTCCGTCGCCGAGACCGTGGCGCGGCGCTGTACGCGACACGAACCGATGTCGATGGCAAGCGCGGCCGCCGCGACCGTCACCGTCGAACCAGTGTCCGGCGGAGCGGCACGCGGCTACGACACTCACTCGACCGTTGCTGTCGGCAGTGGTGCAAGATGTGCCGGACATTCCAGAAGTCGTCAGTGAACAGAGTGGTGCCGCCGTGCCGTGCCAGCATGCCCGCACGCTGTCGTCGGAGTCGAGGCGCAGGATGTCTTCGAGGACGACACGGACGTCGCCGAAACGCCGCGACACCTGGTTGGCGCCAGCGACGGCGGTCACGGACGCGTCGGCGTTCAGGCGTCCGGCATGATGGCTGGATCGTTTGCGGCACGAAACGGTTGGCGGGTGAAGTTCCGGCAAGAGGCATTGCAGGGGCTGTGCGCGCAGGACGACGCGACGGCTCTGGCATTATGTTCCGGGCGCCGCCACTGTGGACGTGGACGTGATCCATGAGGAAAACCGATATCGCAGCCGAGGTCGCCGGCCGCGGGTGCGACGCCAGGACACTTCGCAGGGGATTGCCGCGGCGGCAGGAGCGGTGGTACGAATCCCCGTGCGAAGATTCGGCAACCTGTCTCCTTCGGGCGATGGGGCGCGCAGGTTCTTGCAGCACCCGGGTTCCCTGCCGGGTCTTCGCGCCTTTGGATCGTGCCGGCATGGAGAAGGTCGTTCTCACCGAAGACGAAACCGCCCTGATTCGCTGCATCGGACAACAAGCCGCGGGCCCGCGCCATGCCGTGACGCTGCCGGCGGACCACGAGACGGTCGCGACGGTAAGCCGTCTTGCAGAGAAGGATCTGGCCGAATCCACGGGGTACGTGCAGCACATCGTTGGAAACGAACTGTTCCGCGCGCACCTGACCGGGAAGGGTTGGGTGAAGTTTCGTGGCTTGAGGGGTTCGTGAGGACAAACCGGGAAGGGAGTGGATGGCTATCGAGGCCACAGGGCCGTACACGGCTGAGGTGACCCCTGAGGCTTGCCGCTCTCAGGAATCCGTGCCGGACCGTTTCCCACGGCACGCTGAATCGAAGGAGTGCCCGCGTGGACCGGGAGGCCGTATCTGAAGTCGTGCGCCATTCCCTGAACGAAGCGTTCGCCGCCCTGCACGGCCGGGGCGCGGGCGCCGGGGAGTGGACGAGAGAGATCAAGACGCAACTGTGCGTTGCCGGAGCGGCGCAACAGCCGCCGCTCTACGTCTGCGCCTCGGGCGTCGAAGCCGCCGACAGCGGGGGTTGGCTGTACGACGTTTGCTGGCTCAGGTACGGAGAAGCGGATCCCCTGGGGGAGCCTGATGCAGACCCCGGGCTCGACTGTCTGAACGAGGCGGTCCTGATCCTGGAGTGCGAGTGGGCGGATGGCGGCATGGACCCGGGGCGGATAAGGGACGGCTTCCAGAAACTCCTGCTTGGACGGGCGCGCGTCCGCTGCATGATATGGGAGGACGGCAGGGGGGAAGACGATCCGGCGGTGGCGGAATGGCTCATCGGCATGATGAGCGAGTGCCTGGAGACGGCCCCCGACGACTTCTACCTGCTCGCCCGCTGTACCGGTCGGGGCTTCCAGTACTGGCACCTCCACGGCAACGGGACGGTCTACCCGATGTAGGCGGGGGCTGTTGATTGCCGCCGCCGTCCGGGATTCCCTCGCCGGCCGTCGCCCATCACATTAGTTGCCCGCCAGGATCCTGGGCCAGTTGACGTCGGCCTTGGCGACGTTGCCGGGGATGTCCTGGGACCACTGCTCCCGCACTCCCAGGCTATAGTTGAGGTAGAGCTTGCCGTCCACGATGGTCCAGGCGTCCGGGTCGATGGAGGCGGTGCCGCCGTTGCTCACCGCCCAGGCGCAGTAGCCGCCGTACCGGGGCGTGTACTTCTCGGGGTCGCCCTCGAACAGCGCCTTGTTCTCCGCGCTGGCGAAGGACCAGGTGGCCCCCTTCCATTCGGCCCGGTGCGCCCGCTTGCCCGCCACCGGCTTGCCCTCGGTGTGGTAGGCCACCGGGTCGTATCCCCGGATGGCGCCGCCGAAAAAGGTGGAGAACACCGGGTCGACGGCCCAGGCCGTGCCCGCCGGCGCAAGCACGGCGGCGATGAAAAGCACGGGCACGACCGCCCGCCGGATTCGCTGTGCGCAACTCATGGATGCCTCCTGAAGAACCGTGGGACGATAACTTGATTTCAGCCGATTCCGGGCGGGTTTGCAATGGTTGGGTCGGCGTTGGGAGGCAACCGGCTTGAGGCACTGCGCGGTGACCGCGCTGGACACTACAGCATTAGGATTAACGCTCAGTGGCGAATCTGCGCCCGCCGGACCGATGATGGATTGTGCGAGGTGGAGATCGTGGACTATTACCAAGGGGGCCGAACATGAACACGAGGAACGGCGTGAGGCGCACGCAACGAGCTTGGCATCTAACTTTCTGCACGGGAAACATCAATTCATGGACCTTGGCAACAAAGCGTTGTTTTCGGGAAGGGGCGGAAGAGGCTAATCTCTCATAAATGGCAACCGAAAACCGCACACCTTGATTGCCGCCACGCGTGCCGCCGGTCCAGTCTGTTGGGGGGTAACCCTTTCCCGAAAAGCCAGCCTGTCTTGGCCACGATGAACGATGTCTTGCCGCTGCCGGCCGCAGCAACTACGCAATGGCGGATCCGAACACTGGAATAGAGCCATGTGGCAATGTCGCGGGATTTACACTCAATCCTGGACTTGCTGCAGCCGAGACCGACACCTGCTTGGCGTCGATATCTGTAGACCGTCACAACAGGGCGGCAGTACAGCGCGTGTCGGTCGGTTCGACTACGCGCATCGAACCGGCCAAGTGGCGCGGTCTCCCCGTCCCTCGACCTCAACTCATCCTTGTACGCATATCAGCAACTCACTTGGCTTCGCTTTCGTCTCGAACAGCCCGAGTCCGCGGAAATTGTAGTATGCAGCGCTGCCGTCTGGCCCGATCATGATCGCGTCGTCGTAGGTGTTCCAGTCCCAGCGTCGGCTGACGCCCTCGACCCTGAATACCGCCTCGTGCACGACGCCTGCCACGGCGACCTTACCTAGCCCTTCTGGTTGGTTGCGCGGGGTTTCGCGTGTGAGCACGATGCTGGGTTCCCGCTCTGGCCCTTCGCCGAAAATTGAGCTCGTGCACAGCCATCGCTCGTTGTCTGCCGGTTTCGGCAGGTGCGGTGCTGGGTCTTTCGGTAGCTTGGGCACTTGTTCACTGACGGCTACCACACTGCGGACCGTTGTCGAGGTGGTCTCGGCTATCGTGCCGCCTTCTCCGCGCGTTGCTGGCACCGGCTGTGCGCGTACGGCCCCTACGCCTGCACCCTTCGTGCTTTGCAGACCTGCGTTCGCCGCGCTTTTTGTCGGGGTGGGGTTGCCCGTACCAGCCTTCAGCGCTTCCAGGTTGCGTTCCGCGCACCGCTTCCACATTGCCGGCCCTATGCCCCGTGGACATGCCTGCTCGATCCACGCCCGTTCTTCGGCGCTGAGTACAGTGGAGTCCGGCGCTTCTGCCCAGAGTCCCCTGGCGATTTCTTCTGCCCTTGGCTTCTCCGGTCCTGCGGCTCCCGTCCCCGTGTCCGCCATTGCCACGCATCCGGCGAGAAGGATGGCGCCCAGCGCGACCGAGCGAGAGAAAGTGCCTGCTATAATACTCGAAACTATCTGGTTACCCACTCTGCAAATCCTCCTTTTGACGGAAGTCAACGTACAGCGAAATTCGTTGGCACCACCTCCCCCGACGGCTCCATACAGGCCCCCGAAGAACAAGACGCCGAAAACGTGAATGATCCCGACAAAAGCGTAGAGAGGAGTCTCTTGATGTGGTGGAGGGGGCGTCGACTTCTCCAGACATTGTTCCCTGAGTGGAGACACCCACTGGGTTCTTCACTGAGTTTCATGTCCCTCGTCCGTGACGCGTACCCTCTGGTTGCGTGTAACCGGCTCAGCCAAGACATGTCAAGGGAGATAGGGCTGTTCGTCGATGGTTTGAATCAAGAGCTTGAACCACGGGTTGAGCGGCTGCGTGTCTGCCTCTTCGCGGAGAACCGCGCGTACTCGTCCGCCAGTATCCAACGGAATCCCGTCAAAAAGGAGCATTCGCTGTTCGTCGACGTATTCCGGCGGCAATGCAGCAGTCCCTGGCCCATTCAGCAGATCCATCGCCCAGGGTGGTATGATCGTTGCTTTCGTCAAACTTCTCTAGCCCCGCGCGTCTACCCAAAAGAGGCATCGAGGTTCGCGATTTCATGCCGTGAAGCGACACGGATGCGCCGGGTTATGAGTTTTGTGAGCCCCGGTATCGGTGTTGAAATAGTGTTGAATCGACGCGTTGGGGCTGAATCTCACAGCCTGTCACTCGCTAGTTTGCAGACAAAATTTACTATGATAAATTAGTGGGTTAGAGACTTCAAGCTAGCTCGTCTGGCATGGCGGGAGTCTCGAAATCGAGGAAATCCACGCTCAGGTCCTCCCAAGCCTCGGCTCCGGGCGGGAGCGTAAAGCCCGCGTCGCGCAGGAGCGCGTGGGTGACGAGCTGCGAGGCCGTCTGCCATCGTTCCGCGTCCCGCTCTCCCCGCCGGGTGTGGTGCTTTAGCGCACACGCCATCACCACCCGCGCCATGGCGGTCTCGATCAGGTGCGCGTCGGTCTCCGCCACCCAGCCGGGCGAGTAGCGGATCTCGTGTCCGTCGCTCGCGAGCGTCTTCCGCGTGGGATCGGCTCGGAGCGGGAGCCTCAGGACCAGGCTCCCGAAGAAGGGCTGCTTCCGCAGGAGTTCCGTCACGCAGTCGCTCATGCGCCGCGCCGATTCGCCGAGCACGTTCGCGGCCATCACGCCACCTCCCGGGCCGCTTCGGGTTGCGGCGCCGGGAAGTAGCCGGCGAACTGCTCCAT
>JAJDTQ010000033.1 GCA_022827045.1 Candidatus Binatia bacterium | reverse complement strand
AGCGCTGAGTCCGCCGGCAATGCCCAGCGTCCACCCGATACGCTCGCGGTCGAGCCCGAGGAGGTAGGCGCACGCGGCGGCGGCGCCGAACACGCCCAGCGTGCCCGTAGGATGGAAGCCGTCCATGTAGTGCCCCGGCTCTACGGCATCCCCCAGCCTGCAGGCCACCTCCACCCCGACCACGTAGGCGGTGAGCAACTCCGATCCGCTCGCGCGAGTCTTCTCCGCCAGCGCCAGTGCGGCAGCCAGCACCGGCGTCGTGGGATGGACCTGCTGCCCGAGAGGCCGGCCCGGCGCCGTGGCGAGCTGGGCGTCGTCGTAGTCGAGGACGTGCCCCTGTACCCCGTTGACCAAGGCCGCCATCTGGCACGGCACCTTGAGCGCCGTCCCAATGACCCGGGCGTCGCCCCGGCCGCCGACAGCTTCTACGTGTGCGCGGATCTTCCGGCTTACCTCCTCCGGGGCTCCGCCCATCATGGTGGCGAATCCGTCCAGCAAGTGCGCCTTGGCGATCTCCCGAACGGCACGAGGCACGCCGCGGCTGTGTACCCGCTGGAGAAAGCCGGCGACCCGATTCGTCAGGGGCTCGACGTGGGGAGACTCATGACCGTGTTTTCTTCCCATGGTTCTGTGAGCATCGAGGGCTGTGCGCCGCGTCTGTCAGTGAAACACTCGCAAGGGTTGTCTTGCAATTTACCGTATTGCGTACTACGTTTCTGCCATGATTCGGTCCTGGCGTAACGCCGCTACCCAAAGAGTCTGGGACGGCGAACGACCCAGGGCCTTCCGTAGCCTGGATACCGACATGGCCATTGACCTGTTACTGGCGTTGAATGCCGCCGAAACGCTTCGAGACCTCCGCCCGCTCAAAAGCGTAGGGCTACACAAGCTCAAGGGTGACCGCAAGACACAGTGGGCAATGACCGTGAATGGCCCATGGCGAATCTGTTTCGAGTTTCGTAAGGGTGATGCTTTCAACGTCGAGATTGTCGACTATCACAGAGGATGACGCCATGCCCCCTGTTGTTCATCCCGGCAGACTGCTGAAACGCGAGCTCGAAGCGCGCGGCCTCAGCGCGAATCGATTGGCTTTGGCGCTCGGGGTTCCCTCCGGCCGAGTTACCGACATCCTGAACTGCCGGCGATCGATCACCGCCGAAACGGCTGTCCGTCTCGGCCGTTATTTCGGCAATCGTCCGGGCTTCTGGCTCACACTCCAGAGCCAGTATGACATTGCCCTCGTCGAACGCGACCGTGGTGTGGAGATAGACAAGCAGGTGAGGCCGGCCGCCACCTGATGCGCGTGGCGTTGAGCCGGACACCCGCGGCAATCGCGTCGAAGCTCCTGGGCGGTGCGGGTTTTCGTCGCGCGACACGGGGCGATCTGGTAACATGGCGCCTCATTGCGACTTGCCGGGCAGACCGGCGTGGCGTGGGGAAAGGAGATGCCGATGGCCGACCAAGTAACCCTCGAGGTCTTCACGGATTTCGTCTGACCGTGGTGCTATCTCAGTACCGGGCGTATTGAGAAACTGCGGCAGAACCATGACCTGAACGTCGTCTACACCCAGTTCCCGTTGCATCCCGAGACCCCGCCCGAGGGCAAGCCGCGCAACATGAACGGCCCGAGCCGGGTGGACGTCATGCTCGAACGCGAGGGCCTGCCGTTCACCGAGCGCAAGTTCAGCTACAACAGCCGCTCGGCGCAGGAGCTGGCGAAATGGGCGAAGCGCGAGGGCCGGGAAGACGCCTTCAACGCCGCGGTGTACCGCGCCTATTTCGTGGAAGCGGCCAATATCGCGGAGCCGGACGTGCTGCTCCAACTGGTGGAAGAGGCGGGGCTGCCGGTGGAGGAGGCGCGCCGGGTGCTGTCCGAGCGTCCCTTCCAGCAGGCCGTCAACGACGACTGGCAGCGCTGCTACTCCCTGGGGGTGACGGCCGTCCCCACCTACCTTTCGGAGGGCCTGGCTATCGTCGGCGCCGAGCCCTACGAGCAACTGGAACGGCTTGTCATCGAGGCGAACGCCAAGCGGTTGAGGGAGGCGGCGGACGCTTGACCGGAATCCACCGATGGCGCCCCGGGCTGTTAGGGGTCGGACCTTGTACTTGTGCTCTGGCTCATTATCTAGCCGGATTTACTGTGCAACTTGTATTGTCGGATACCGGCTACCCGTCGAGAGCCAGCGTCCGGTACCGGGAACTGAACGTGTCAGGCATACCTCAAGTCGACTTTGAACCGTTCATGAACGGGGACGCGGGGGCGCGTCGTCGCTTGGCCGCCGAGATCCGCGCGGCCTGCACCGAGTACGGCTTTCTCAACGTCGCCAACCTGCCGTTGCCGGAAGGCCTGCTCGAACGGGTTTCGGCCAAGGCCAGGGAGTTCTTCGCCTTGCCCAGGGAGGTAAAGGAAGCCATCGGGCGGTCCGATCTCGACGTCATCTCGGGCTATGTCGGCGTCGCCGTGGAGCACCTCGATACCCGGCAACCCGGCGATCTCAAGGAGTCCTTCAGCCTCAACCAGGCCAGCCTGCGGCTTCTGGACCAATGGAGCATCCCTGTGGCCGGTTTCCGCGAGACAGTGCTGGAACTCCACGAGGCCGGGGCCCGGGCGTGCGCGGCCCTGGTCCAGGCCATGGCCCTCTCCCTGGGAGCGCCGGAGGACTTCTTCGTCGACAAGCACGCGCCCCACGCCAGCACCGTGCGCTTCTTCCACTACCCGCCCGTGGAGCACCGGCCCGACGCCGGTCAACTGCGCGCCGGGAGCCATTCCGACTACGGCACGGTCACGCTGGTCTTTCAGGACGCGGTGGAGGGACTGCAGGCGCTGGTGGACGGCCGG